>CALXYN010000016.1 GCA_944392975.1 uncultured Spirochaetaceae bacterium
GAGAGAATGAGCATTAAAATTGCACTTGCAGGAAATCCGAACTGCGGTAAGACGACGATGTTCAATGCCCTTACCGGTGCGAATCAGTATGTTGGCAACTGGCCAGGTGTCACTGTGGAAAAGAAGGAAGGCAAGCTTAAGGATAAAAAGCATGGTGATATCATCGTGACGGACCTTCCTGGTATCTATTCGCTTTCACCGTATACACTTGAAGAAGTTGTAAGCCGTAACTACATCCTCAAGGAAAACCCAGATGTAATTGTAGACCTTGTCGATGCTACCAATATTGAGAGAAACCTCTATCTCACTACACAGCTTATTGAGACAGGAACACCTGTTGTGATTGCACTTAATATGGCAGATCTCCTTGAGAAGAGAGGCCTCAGAATTGATGTATCCAGACTTTCAATGCTGCTTGGCTGCCCTGTAGTTGAGACAAGCGCACTTAAAAAGACAGGATTGGAAGAACTCATCAGCATAGCTGTCAAAACAGCAGAAAAGAAAGAAATAAAGAAACCTGCTGAAATTTTCTCAAAGGAAATTGAAAATGCGATCCTTGCAATCGAAGGAAATCTTCCATCTTCGATTTCTGCAGAGAAAAGAAGATGGTATGCAGTTAAGGCGCTTGAGAATGATGAGAAAGTAAATGCAGAGATACCGCTTCCTCTTGAAGCTGTCTCTCTCAGAGGTGAGATTGAGAAACTTCATGATGACACTATGGAGTCCATCATCACTGATGAGCGGTACAAGTATATCCAGAAAATTGTTAAGACAACAGTGACAAAGAAAGGGGAGAAGCTTTCTGTTTCTGATAAAATCGACCGCATCGTCACAAACAGAATCCTTGGTATTCCTATCTTCATTCTTGTCATGTTTGTCGTTTACTACATATCTGTAACAACTGTCGGCACATGGGTTACGGACTGGACAAATGATACATTCGGAGGCTGGGTTGCATCTCTCTTTACGTCGGGACTTGCTGCAATTGGTGCCGGAGACATGGTTACAAGCCTTGTTGTTGATGGTATTGTCGGAGGCCTTGTTGCTGTTCTCGGGTTTGTTCCTCAGATGGCAATTCTCTTCCTTTTCCTCTCGATTCTGGAAGATTGTGGTTACATGGTCAGAATTGCATTTGTCATGGACAGGGTTTTCCGCCACTTCGGCCTTTCCGGAAAGAGCTTCATCCCACTTTTGATATCATCAGGATGCGGTATCCCTGGAATCATGGCTTCGAGAACCATTGAACAAGATAATGACAGAAGGCTGACCATCATGACAGCAACATTTGTACCATGTGGAGCAAAGCTTCCTGTAATTGCTCTGATGGCTGGTGTCATTGCCGGTTCTGCAATGGGATATGCAGAAGCTGCATGGGTTGCTCCATTGATGTATTTCATTGGAATTGCTGCTGTTCTTGTTTCTGCAATTATTCTCAAAAAGACAAAACCGTTTAGCGGGAAGCCTGCACCATTTGTAATGGAGCTTCCTTCTTATCATATTCCGTCAGTTAAGACAGTTCTTCTTCATGTATGGGAGCGTCTTAAGGGATTCATCATCAAGGCTGGAACAATTCTCTTCCTTGCCTGCGTTGTCATGTGGTTCCTTTCAGGATTCGGTTTCGGTCCGGATGGATTTGGAATGGTCGAAGATTCAAATGACTCTCTGCTTGCTGCTATTGGCGGTATTATTGCTCCGCTTTTTGCACCTCTTGGTTTTGGAGAATGGCAGCCAGTTGCGGCATCTCTATCAGGCTTTACGGCAAAGGAGGCAATTGTTTCCACAATGGGCGTCCTTGCAAATGTAGCTGGAGATGTTGAGGATGCAGCAAATGTTGCACCTGGTGTATCTCTGTGGTTCCCAAGTGCAATTGCAGCTTTCAGTTTCTTGATGTTCAATCTTCTTGATTCACCTTGTCTTGCAGCTATTGCGACAATGGCCCAGCAGCTTCAGTCAAGAAAATGGTTCTGGTTTGCAATTGTTTTCCAGAATGTGTTTGCTTATGTTCTCTCCTTGATTGTATATCAGCTTGGAACATTCTTCGCAGGTGGCGCTTTCGGTATGGGAACGGCTGTTGCATTCGTGCTTCTTGCATTGCTTCTTTTCCTCTTGTTCCGTCCAGATCCATACAAGGATCTCAAAGTATACTCAAAGCGTTCTCTGGAAGCTGCAGTCTGATAGGGGCTTGAAATGGCAGATTTGATTATCATTCTGATTATTGCCGCATACTGTATTTATCTCATCGCTGGCATGCTGCGTAAGCGAAAGACAGGTAAGGGCGGCTGCGGATGTGGCTGTTCTGGAAGCTGTTCATCCTGTTCAGGTTGCTCTGCTTTCGATATCGACAAGTTGATAAAAGAAGCGAAGGAGAAGGCTGATGACAGGTGAAGGTGGCTCCTCAATGTTCTACATGGTTGCAATCTTTCTCGTTGCTTATGTAGTTGGAATGGGAATTTATCTTGCCGTAGAGAAAGTCAGGAAACGAAGGAGGAATAAAGAAAATGGTTGATGCTGTTATCATCCTGATTGTACTTGTCCTCTTGTTCATAGCACTGAAGGGTAGCGTTAAGCATTTCAAGGGAGAAGGTGCTTGTTGTTCTGGTTCTTCCTCAACTCTCCTGAAGACTGCAGAAAAGCATCTTGATGGCCCCGTGATTGCGGAAAGAATGATAACAATCAGCGGCATGCACTGCCAGAATTGCAGTGAACGTGTTAAACGCGCACTGGACAGTATTGACGGTGTCAGCGCTGTTGTCGACCTGAAAAACGGTACTGCAGTTGCAAGAATGGACAGACCAATCGACGAGATTGTGTTGAAGAAAAAGATTGAAGAGGCCGGATATACAGTGCTTTCGGTTTCTCAGAAATGAGTCTGTTATTCTATTTATAGGAAAGATATAACAGAGACAGTCAATCTCTCTCCCGGGTAAAACCGGGAGTTCTTATTTCAATTAATGGAACATTGTTTCATTTTAATAAAGGTAATTTACTATTATATTAGAATTTACATTTACAATTGTGATTGACCATAACCCTCTGAATGGATAACATCAAACCGAAAAATATTTATTAGGAAGAAGAAAATGGCAGAAACAAAAAAGTATGTTTATTTCTTTGGAGATGGCAAGGCAGAGGGAAGAGCCGATATGAAGGATCTTCTCGGAGGCAAGGGTGCAAATCTTGCTGACATGACAAGCATTGGTCTTCCAGTACCTCCAGGATTCACGATTACAACAGAAGCATGTGCATATTGGGACCAGCATAAGGCTTACCCAGAAGGAATGAGGGAGCAGGTTCTTGAAAACCTCAGAAAACTTGAGGATATGATGGGCGCAAAGCTTGGAGACAAGGAAAACCCTCTTCTCGTATCTGTTCGTTCCGGTGCTGCTCAGTCAATGCCTGGCATGATGGACACAGTTCTTAACCTCGGTCTTAATCCTGATTCTCTTCAGGCTCTTATCAAGAAGACTGGTAATGAGCGTTTCGCATGGGACAGCTACAGACGTTTTATCCAGATGTTTGGTGATGTTGTCATGGGAGTTCCTCACTCAAGCTTTGAGTATGCCCTTCAGTCTGTCAAGGATGAGAATGGTAAGCACTTTGATACAGAGCTTGATGTAGACAACCTCAAGGAAGTCATCAAGCGCTACAACATCATCTACAAGAAGGCTACAGGCGAGGATTTCCCGACAGATCCTGAGTACCAGCTTTTTAAGACAATTGACGCTGTTTTCCGCTCATGGAACAACGACAGAGCTATTAAGTACAGACTCATGAATGACATCCGTGGACTTCTTGGTACAGCTGTAAACGTACAGTCCATGGTCTTCGGCAACATGGGAGAGACTTCCGGTACAGGTGTTGCATTCACACGTGACCCGTCTTCCGGTGAGAACAAGTTCTTTGGCGAGTATCTGATGAATGCTCAGGGCGAGGATGTCGTTGCAGGTATCCGTACTCCACAGAAGATAGATACTCTCATGAAAGCAAATCCTGATGTATATGCTCAGCTCTGCAAAATCCGTGAAATTCTCGAGAAGCATTATCACGATATGCAGGATATCGAGTTCACAATCCAGGAAGGCAAGCTCTTCATGCTCCAGACAAGGAACGGAAAGAGAACAATCTTTGCATGGCTTAGAAGCCAGGTCGAGATGGTCGAGGAAGGACTCATTGACAAGAAGACTGCTGTATCTCGTGTTCCTGCAGCTGAGTTCAATAAGCTCTTTGCTCCTATTCTTGACAACACATATATCCGCGACCTTGGTCTTAAGGAAGCAACACATGGTCTTAACGCTTCACCTGGTGGAGCCTGCGGACAGATTTATTTCACAGCAGCAGAGGCTGAAGAAGCTGCAGCTATGGGTAAGGATGTTCTTCTTGTACGTACAGAGACATCTCCTGAGGATATCGGAGGAATGGCAGTTTCCAAGGGTATTGTCACATGCCGTGGTGGTATGACAAGCCATGCAGCTGTTGTCGCAAGAGGTATGGGATGCCCATGTGTATCTGGCTGTGGAGAGATCCATATTGATGAGCATAAGAAGACTCTTGAGGTCAATGGTCAGGTCCTCTCTGAGGGTGATTACATGTCCATCGATGGATTCACAGGTGCAGTATATGCACAGAAGATTCCTGTAAAGCCTTCTGAGATCATGCAGGTTCTTGAAGGAACAATGAAGGAAAGTGAGTCCGTTCTCTACCAGAACTACAGCAAGTTCATGGGTTATGTAAGCGAACTCAAGACAATGGCGGTACGTACAAATGCAGATACACCATCTGATGCACATCATGCTGTACAGCTTGGTGCTGAAGGTGTTGGTCTCTGCCGCACTGAGCATATGTTCTTCGGTGGCAAGAGAATCATTTCCATGAGAAAGATGATTCTTGCAGATACATATGGCGAACGTCAGATTGCTCTTTCCGAACTTCTGCCAATGCAGAGAGAGGATTTCATCGGTATCTTCCGTGAGCTCCAGGGACTTCCTGTAACAATTCGTCTTCTTGATCCACCTCTTCACGAGTTCCTCCCGAATGACCATACATCACGCCATGAGATGGCTCTCCAGCTTGGAACGACAGTCGAGCAGATTTCCAAGAAGATCAATGCTCTTCAGGAATTCAACCCAATGCTTGGTTTCCGTGGTTGCCGTCTTGCTATTGTTTATCCGGAAATTCTCGAGATGCAGGTAAGGGCAATTATTGAAGCTGCTATCACAGTGAAGAGACAGGGTGTTGATGTTCATCCTGAAATCATGATTCCGCTTGTAGGCATCTACAAGGAGTTTGATTTCTGCAAGAAGCATGCAGAAGCTGTTATCGAGAAGGTATTCGAGGAGCAGGGTCTCAAAGTAGAGTACAAGCTTGGTACAATGGTTGAGGTTCCTAGAGCTGCAATCACGGCAGATGAGATTGCAAAGTCTGCAGAGTTCTTCTCATTTGGAACAAACGACCTCACACAGATGACATGTGGTTTCTCTCGTGATGATGCCGCTTCCTTCCTCTCACACTATGTAAACGATCCGGACAAGCAGTTCTATCCGTATGATCCGTTCCAGACTATCGATTTCGATGGTGTTGGAAAACTCATCAAGACAGCTGTAGGACTTGGCCGTGGTGTAAGACCTGGTATGAAGATGGGTATCTGCGGTGAGCATGGTGGAGATCCGAAGTCAATTGCATTCTGCCAGTCAGTTGGACTTGACTATGTTTCCTGTTCACCATTCAGAGTACCTATTGCAAGACTTGCTGCAGCTCAGGCAGCTATTGCACAGGGCACAGAGAAGAAGTGAGATAATCATTTCAAAGATAAAATTCTGAAGCAGGGCCAAAAGCCCTGCTTTTGTCATAAAGACAAGATTGTAAATTATTAAAACATGAATCAGATTTCGGGATAAAAGTGGAGACTTAGGAAAATAGTACGGAATTAATTTTTTCTAATCAGATTAATTCAGCCATTAAAAATAAAAAGCATTAGAAACATTGAAACCGAAAACGGGGATGAGATTAGAATGGAAATTGCCACTAGTGCTGTTGGTTTTACAGCTGAGACAGATGTTCGCTTTGCATTTCTTTTGCATTTCAGAACAGAATGCCTCCGTCAATTGCCAATGGATTCGTGAAAAAGAATCCATCACCAGGTATAAGACCTTATGAGACAGATGAATTCTGGTATGTATTGGAACGAACAGGGGAAGATATCTAACGTTTAATCGGAAAACTGTTCGTTAACTTATTGCAAATTTGCTTTAGATATGCAATTATTGCCACGTTTTGTATGTTTTATCTGCATGCAGCCGTGGCTTTTGCTTCTTTGTGCGAAATTGCCTGAAAATTACGAAATTCAATAGGCGGTTCTTACCGAATGAGATTAACAAAACTGGTTTTTACGATTGTTGCAATTCTTACAATGGCTATTTCCTGTTCCATTTCACCTGATAATTCCGGAGTGGATGTTGTCGTTTCTCTTGAAGATAAGAGCATTACTGAAAGTACTCTTATTCCTGATCATATTCCGGATGTGGAGACGTATACTGTCAGCCTGGCAGAAATTGTCTATAAAAATGGGGAATGGCAGATTGCCGATGGTTATTCAAGAATAACGGAGAATTTTCCCGGAAGTACTAAGGAATTCAGATTTGAAAATGTAAGACTTGGTACATATGCAGTCTCTATCGAAGCTCTGGATGAAAAATCATTGCCAATTCTAAATGGATCGGGGGTAGAGAATCTCTCTGTAACGGCTAATGGCTTGAATACTGTTACTGTTGAGCTTGCAGCAATCAGCGACGCAACTTACACAGGTTCTGCCTCCATGACTTTCGACTGGGCAGATGTCGCACTTACGAATGACACAGTGAAGAACGCCATGGAAGAGGGTGGTCTTGTTTTCATCCTTTACAGATATGATGAAGCTGAAAAGACATGGATTGAGGCCGGACGGAGCGAAGCAACAGGAAAAGAGGCGACCCGTCTTGAGTTCGTTGTAGATAAACTTCCTGTATCATCAGGACTCAGGCTAAAATATGCCATTGCAACGGCAAGCGGCATGATGCTTAATCCAATTCTAACCACTCCAATTGCCCAGATCTATGCAAACCTCACATCTGTACAGGATGTGAATGGCGATAAGATCTACCGCATCAATGCAAATGAAATCAGCAGTGCAACCAATGTCTACGATGTTCAGTGGGCATATGGTCCAACGGAGGGTAGCTCTGTGACCGTCTCCTGGAAGAACCAGAAGATGGGAAATGAAATACTTTTCGATTATGTTGTCTTGAAATATGCATCAACATCAGGTAAGAGCCATGAGGAACGAATTGATGTTACATCAGAAAATTCCTCTTACATCATTTCTGATATGGAAATGGGAGATGAGTATACGCTCTCTTTCCAGGCACATCACAAGACAGGGCTTGTATCTCCTGTTTATACATATCCTGAGAAAATCAGTGCAGAAGTATTGTTGGCTGCTCCTGAAAACTTGAAAGCAGAGAAAGACCTCAATGCAATAAATCTTTCTTGGGATTCTGTGTCCGGTGCAAAGAGCTATATCGTTTACAGAAGTGTTGATGGTAAAGAGTTTGCGGAACTTGCTACAGTTGAGACTGCTAACTATGCAGATTCCGCTCTTTTTGCAGATAAGGAGTATGCATATAAAGTTATCGCTGTAAGAGATGATGTCAAAAGCGATTTCAGTGAAGCGACAGAGACTCTCAGAATTGCAGCAAGCATCATCACGATTACGACAACAGCCCCGGATAACAACTTTGCTATTTCCATAAATGAAAGCGATAAAATGGTTATCACCCCGGATTCTCCAGAGCTCACTGTCTCTGTTGATCAGATAGAGAATGTCTTTCTTTATACCTGGTATATAAACGGCACTGAAGTTAAATCTGCAACAGCGGAAGAGGGTGGTACATTCATCACTTTCACAAAGGAAACAGATGGTATCAGGACAGATGTCGTTAATGGACTCAATACTCTTATGCTTGAGGTGACAACAGCAAAGGAATCATTCAGCGATGAAGTCAAGTTCTCCGTTGTCTCAGTTCTTGATGAAGGCGTTGTCGTAACTGTTCCAGATAATCAGACCCGTCTTTCAACAGAATTTGAAAATGGCGAGAAGAGAACAGTACAGCTTATAGCTAAGGTTTTGCCAGACAATGCAACATTGCAAAGTGTTACCTATGTTTCTGATAACGAGGAAATAGCTTCTGTCAATGCAGCTGGAATCATTACATTCACAGGTGGTAATGGAAAGGTGACCATCACGGTTTCTCCGTCATATGGTCACTCTGAGAGTGTTGTCTTTGATATTTTTGAGGCAAGTTTCAACAGTGCAGAAGAAATCGTGAATGCTGTAAACAAGGAACTAAACAAACATGTTGCGGCTGCGAACAGCAAGTTTGGTGGTGACTGGTGGCCGGGTGAAATAGCTAAAGGCTATTCATCGGATGGAATATATATCAAAGAAAGTACAGGGGCTAGTCAGAAAGCTGGATATATTGAATTCTCCTCATATACTGCAGAGACTGAAATTGGACCAATTACTATAGATGGGAAACTGATGGTTTATGCAGATAATCCTGATGGATGGGGCTACCTAGGAACTGAACCACTTCAGTTCATTGGTTATGGTGATGATACAAATACGCTTACTGTTTCGCTTCCAGGCAATCAGGGAACTGTCAGCATTAAATACAGCAAAGTTGATGTTATAAATCGTGGAGGCAGCTATGCCCTCACATTCTCAGAAACTGTTGGCTACAAGGAAGGACAGTTCCATGGAGGAAGTGCAACTGTACCAGATTCCTCTTCAATTTCTGAAATTCTCTGAGGTTGATATGAGAATCCTTATTATTCTTACAATCCTTCTTTCAACCATTGGCTGTACCCCGATGTATTATAAAGATCTTGGGCAGGAAGCATCACCATCGCTTTCTTTTGACAGGGACAAATATTCATTTGAGGCTGAGGATAATGGAGAGAATATTGAAATGCATTTTGAGGCTATTTCAAATGCTCGTTCCTATGGCTATGGAATAAGTGCCAAGAATGTTATCAGATTCAATGAAGGGGATATCACATTTGAAAATGGTGTCTATACAGCAACGATTCCCAAGTCTTCTGATGCGTTGAGATCGTATTCTCCAGTTTCCTCATTAAACTCGTTTTCCAGAGAAGCAGGAAAGCTTGATCTCATAATATTTGCATCTACAAAGGATGTGCCTGAGGATGACTGGATTATCGTGAAATCCACGAGTGTCGATTTAGTGCTTTCCGGTGCTCCTTCCTTGTCATTCACAGACAGAAAAGAGAACAGCGTCGTTCTTGAGAGCCGGGATGCTGTTGAAGATATAACTTACAGCGTATCTGTTAATGGGGAACGCACCATCGAATTTGATTCATCTGCACTTCCATACACCATAGACAATATTGGAATGGAAGCTTTGACTCTTACAATTTCCCACAAGTATACAGGGACGGACAGCTTCTCTGATGAAATACAGACTATTGATATCCCCGCGTATGATATACGACAGTCTGAGATTCAGTACGCACTGGAAGAAGATGGTGCTATAATCGTCTCCAATCTTCCAGAAGGTGAATACAAGCACATTGGTCTCTATAAAACAGGTTCCGATGGCTCTCTTACAGAATTGAGTGTCATTGATTATGATGGAACAGGAGGCGAGCGTGTTTTTTCTTCCGATGTGCTTGGTAGCGGATTCTTTGCGTCCTCGTTGAAAATTGTGGTATTCAATGAGAATGCTGATGAAGAGAATGCTAAACTCAGTAGCGTCTTTTCTGTCGAAAGAGATATCGAGAGACAGAATGAGAAAATTGGTCGTCAGAGCTACAGTGTCCAGATTCCGGTTTCTCCTCTTGTTTCCCTCACTGCTGAGAGCATCAGATTGTCAGGAATAAATGATGCTTCAGTAACTGTCTCTGATGGATTCATAAATATATCGATAGCAGCAGGAACACTTATAAGCCGGACAAAGTATTCCCTGAAGCTTACTATTACAGTTCCTGATTATGGTCCTGTTACGAAGACAATAGATTTTGAAACAAAGAGCTTTGCCGGTGAATATATATGGGAAGCCACAAAGACAGGAGGTGCCGAACAGTTTGCAGTTCTTGTTGAGCATGCACCTGAGAGTAGTAAGGCAAATTACTATATCTATACTTCTCCGAATGATATCGCATTCAGTTCCGGAAACTATGAGAAACTGCGCATTTCTCCGCTATATGAAAATGATTCTGATATCCCATCTTCCGGTGTTTCCTATAATGACTCACCTCAGGCATATAAATGGAACAATGCAAAATGGAATAATTCGGACCAGAAACCGATTTCACTCTCATATCTGAAAACAACATATAATTCTAAGGATTATGTGTCCGCAGTTGTTGGCTCAACTGCTAATGCTCTCATTACGACAATCACGGTTGAGACAACATCCTCTGTACAGTTTATCGAGAAGGAAGATGGCACCTGTCTTATGGTCTTCTATAACAAGATGACAGGAGGCGCATCAATTGGAGTGGATATGGGAAACAAAGCCTTGTTGAAGAATCCTGCTCCGAATTCCGATAATTTCGAAACTGACGAGTATCACTATGCATTGATTCTCCAGGAGAAGTGAAGGTGAGGAAAGCATTCATTCTTTTATTTCTTTCTCTTTGTTCATCCTTGTCTGCCGCTTATTTCATACCGGTAAAGAGAATTCAGGACAATGATATTTTTCAGAGTCCTGCACTTCTTGCTGCAGAGGATAATGAGAATAATTTCTCCATTGATGTGAAAAGCTACGCGGATTTTGATATGTTGGAATTCTTCAGTGACCCAGCATCTGTATTGACAGGTGCTGCTTATTATCTGAGGGATTTTATACTGGATAAAGATGATCAGTATCTTCTTGATAATTACGACATTATTAAGAACATATTCTCCTTCGACCCGGGGTTTCCCTCAAAGCATCAGAATGTTTCGGAGAATGCACATTACATCAGGGAATATCTGAATAAGAATTTTGAAAACATCGGCAAAGGAAACCGTGCAAGAGCTGTCTTAAACGCACTTTCTTCAAATCTTAGCGTGTTCCCTCAGGATACTTCATCCTTAGTTGATGGCAATCTCGATCTGTCTTTAGCTCTAAATTGGAACGGTATCAGCGACGGCTTTGGCTGGAAGGGTGGAGTAGACATTGTCTATGATGGAGCTTCTTCTCTTCTGGATTCTTTTTCATATTCTGGCTATGACTATGGCAGTACTCTTTATTTCACACTTGGTGCTTCGGTAGGATATGGAACATATGTTTCAGATAAGGTTGCTGTAGGAATTTCCTTTACACCGCGATTCATTTTCAGGACAACAACATTGAATACATCTCTTCTTGAATCCAGAATCAGTGGAAGTTTCATACAGTTCCTGGCTTCAAATCGTTTTGATTTCGGAGCCGCCATTGAACTCGATTTCGGTCTTATGCTTAATGCCGGGGAGAATGCTAGAATACTTCTTGATTTCAGAAGCCTTCCTTCGATTGAAATGTTCTGGTATTTCTCTGCATCCGATGTGATGGAGAACTTCTCATTCCATGAGGATGAGAATATCTATTACTCTATGCCGGATATTGCTGTCGGCGTAATCTGGGAGAAGGGAAGTATGGAAATGAAAGCTGAAATAAGCAGTATCATGAGTCAGGTTCTTTTGGTTAAGAAGCTTCCATTCTTTTCCTTTGATATTCTTTCCATTCCGCGTTTTTCATTTACATATGGCTTTTCAGATATGCTTTCCGTTGAAGCCGGATACAGGGAAAGACTGGTATATGCAAAAATAATGTATTCATTTTTCAATGCAGAGTTTTCAACGCGGGTTGACAGGCCTGGAATCGGATTTTCTGCCGGATTCGAATTCTGATAAGGCCTTGAAATCATCAGAACCTCTTGCAATATCTTCCTTGATTATGTAGATTATCATGGAACGCCAAAGTAGCTCAGTGGTAGAGCAGCTCACTCGTAATGAGCAGGTCGCGGGTTCGACTCCCATCTTTGGCTATAATCCAGATGGCACCTTGAAAAGGTGCTTTTTCTGTCTTGGATGAAGTGAAAAATACGCATATATGCGTTTTATTCCGTGTTTTTTCATAAGCTTGTTTGCAAATCAGGATTATTGTTTTATATTGTCTGTAGTAAAGTTTTAATATATTTTCCTGACAGGAGGAATCCATGGAGGAAATTAAGCTGGAAGATTCTTTCGGCTATGATGATATAGGTATCGCGATTTTCAATGCCATTACCGAAAAAGCTCGTAAGGAAGGAGTTCAGATCGGTGTGCCTTGGACAAAGGAAGTCTACGATTATCTTTTTGAAGTTTCACCTGATGCAGATCTGGAGGAAATCCTCGGACTTGTATCTGACACATCTTACCACGATCTGGATACACCCTGATGATAGTACTTGGAATAGAAACTAGCTGTGATGAATGCAGCGCTGCCGTTGTTCGCGATGGGCATGAAATAATGTCTAATGTCATTGCGACTCAAATTGAGCTCCATAAGCCTTATCAGGGAGTTGTGCCTGAGCTTGCATCAAGACTTCATACCGAATGGATACAGCAAGTTGTTGAGGCTGCTGTGAAACAGGCAGGTATTACAAACAAAGAGCTTGATGCTGTTGCCGTGACATCCAGACCAGGTCTTCTTGGCTCCCTTCTTGTTGGTGTCAGTTTTGCAAAATGCTATGCCTCTGCACTTGGTATTCCATTTATTGGCATAGATCATATCAGAGCACATCTCTATGCTTCTCAGATAGAGACACCACTTGAATACCCATATCTTGGAGTGCTTGTTTCTGGCGGACACACTGTAATATGCCGTGTTGATGACTATGATAAGGTAGAAGTCCTTGGTACAACCATCGACGATGCAATAGGAGAGGCCTTCGATAAAGTTGCAAAGTTCTATGACCTTGGTTTTCCCGGTGGTGTAGTTATTGACAGATTGTCTCAGAAAGGAGACCCGACAGCATTTCTATTTCCTGGTCCTTCTCTTGATGGAGACGAGCATCGCTATGATATGAGCTATTCAGGATTGAAAACTGCTGTTATCAATCAGAAAGATAGATTCAGAAAAGAAGGAGCAGAGGATACTCCTGAAAATATTGCAGCTTCATTCCAGCGACAGGCCGTTGGCATTCTGATGAAGAGGGTAAAGCTTGCACTTCATGATACAGGACTTAAACGTGTCTCTGCAGGTGGTGGAGTTGCTGCGAATTCATTACTCCGTGCTGAACTCAAGAATCTTGAGAAATCTGGATATACAGTGACATTTCCTTCACTCAAGCTTTGTACAGACAATGGTGCAATGGTTGCAGGTCTTGGATATAGGTATCTGAAAGATGGAATAACAAGTGATGCGTATCTCTCTGCTACAGCTAGAGTTACTGCATTCAAGAAAAATTAGTACTAAAATTTTAAAGTTTTTTTACTGATTCTATTGACACAAACTCTCCGTTCCTTTAGTATGTCGAAGGATTCGGAAAATTGGGATGTGGTGTAACGGTAACACTGCAGATTCTGGTTCTGCCTTTGGGGGTTCGAGTCCCTCCATCCCAGGAGTAAAATGGTCCCTTCGTCTAACGGTTAGGACGGGAGATTCTCAGTCTCTAAATAGCGGTTCGATTCCGCTAGGGACTATAGCGGCTGTTTAGCCGCTTTTTTTATCTTGGTACAACTTCATGCGACGAAACTATATTTTAAGAATTCTGATATACCTTTCCGGCCTGATAATATTGGCATTAGGTATAACCCTTAATGTAAAAACAGGTCTTGGTGTTTCTCCTATAATTTCTGTTGCTCATGTTTTTGCAGTCATTCTATCTCTTCCAATAGGAGATGCTACATTCGGGTTATATACAGCGTTTGTCATTGCGGAGATGATTATTCATCTGAGGCTGTATAAAAAGAATAATCTGCTCTCGGTAAAATCTATTTTGATCAAGGACATATTGCAGCTGCCTTTTTCTCTCGTGTTCACGCAGATAATGAATGTCTTTGAAAGCATTATCCCTCAGCTTGATCAATTGCCCGATAGTGTGTTTTTTGGCACTTTCGGAGGTCGCATTCTAGCTCTTTCATTTGCAATTGCCGCAACGGGTATAGGAGCCGCTGCTTCCCTTGATATGAGAATTGTCCCCAATCCTGGCGATGGAATTGTTCAGGCCATTTCAGACCTTTCTGGTAAGGAAACAGGGATTGTGAAGAACATTTTTGATGGTTGCAATGTGATGCTTTCAATTGTATTCGGGCTTTTATTTGCGGGAGGAATTGTTGGCATAGGAATCGGTACAATACTTGCATTTCTAGGTGTTGGCAGGTTTGTATCACTTTTCAATCGATTTTGTTTTCCTTTGGTTAAAAGCGTTGTCTCAAATTCATGAAAAACTCTCCCAATTTAACGGGAGAGTCCGGTAATTTCTTGATCTGTATTTTTATGGCTTGCATGTTTTGCAAGGTGAGTATCCAAATGCAATTACATCTTCGCGTGTCATATCAGTTGCAAAGTAGCTATCAGAATCTACTTTTGGAGCACGGGAACAGTCAGGACGGTGGAACTTCTCTGTTTCCAGGTTCAGAATATATGTTGCATCTTCTGGCGCGACTTCTTCTGGTTGCTCAGGAGGAGCGTCATCACCATTTGCCCAGTTCTCTCCTGTCCTGTAATTAATCGTCACTCCTGGTTGCTTGTTGAACATATAGACATTGAAATAGATATCATCACACTGCAGACAATCAGCTTCGTAATATTCGCCATGTGGCATCATGTATCCATTGCCAAAATCTGGTGTTACACGGATAAGAACTTGATGCATCGGTTCTCCGTTTGTTCCATCCATTTCCTCCAGATGATCTGCAATCAGGTTTTCATATGCAAGATTCCCTTCAATATTGAAAAAACGCGTACCTGTCAGAAGGTTTTCTTTGACATCATTCAAACCGCTTATTTGAAAACCTAGGATGTGGCATCTGTTATAGATCCAGCCTGCCTCAACAAAATCATATTTACAGTTGTTGTTCTTCTTTCCATCCGTTTTCCATCCAGTTGGTGTAACAGAATCAATATCTCCTCTTTCCTCATCTGGCATGTGTTCGGCATCAAAAAGACCTATTGCAACTCCTACTCGGCCAAGTTCATCAAGAGGGGTGAGTTTGTAGTAATACATACCGTTATTGAAATCTTCTTCGGTAAATTGCGGTTTATTATCATTTACCTCTATGAATGCTAGGTCGTCACTCATCGGAGTAGAGATTATCGCCTCATGATTCATAAAGGAATCAATACTATCTGTTGCTGCATCATCTGATGGAGGGAATAAATTGATTAACAAATCACATGAAGGAAAGCTGGCAATGGTTGTAAGTGTAATAAGTATTGCGATAAGACGCGTCTTCATTTTATGTAAATCTCCTTTGTGATTTTTGAATGTGAATATCCCGTGAGAAAGGATTCTTCTGTTTTTCGCCATCCATTTGCTTTTGGACTGTATTTCTTATTTGATGGATAATGTCTGTTCCATCTGTACACGATAAGAGTATTTGCTTTTTCCGGTATGTCCTCAGTTTCTAGAAAGAGCACCATGTTATCTGGAATCTGAGAGGGAAGTGGTATTAAATTCCCACCATTTTCAAAAAGTTCCCGGCTGTAATCTGAGACAGCGATCTTATCAAATGAATTAATCATATCGCTGATCATTTCCCGGTCTCGTGAAAGACGTTTACCGAAAAGTGTATACCCATCCTTATCATCAAGTGCAATGATAACTGTCATAAAACACCTCCAAAACGGTATCTGTCTTTTATTATATCCAGTTGTTTTGTTGTGCAATACTTAACTTATGATATCTTAATTATATGAGTATTATAAAAAATTATTTATTTTAATAGAAATATAGTCAGTTAACTATATTATTTTATATAAAAATTATCATTAAATCATATATACGATTTCTTTTTATTAGTGATATCGGCATTGCTAACTTTACTGATGAAAAGATTTTTAAATGCATAGCATAATACTGTTTATTTAATGTTTTCCAGCATAGACATAGAAGTTTTTGCTTTATAAAATTTATTTGGAGGTTTGTATGAATCTTACAACGAGGATTGGAAGAAGATTTCGTCGTAAAGCTTTAATACTGGGGGGGGGTACTTCTTCTCTTAGTTGCTTTTCTTACTTCTTGTAGACAGGTGGTTGTCATGTTTCCACCAATATCACAACCTGGTAATGAACCTGAGACTTGGGATGGAACAAGTGACATATCTTGGTACAGTAAAAGCAGAAATACTTTTGCACTGGATACTGCAGAAGAGCTTGCTGGTTTAAGTGAGCTTGTAAATAGTGGAAATTCTTTTGAAGGGAAAACCATCAGACTCAGAAGCTCAATTGACCTGAATGGTTTTGAATTCACTCCGATTGGCTCCAATAATATTCCATTTAAAGGGATATTCGATGGTGGAAACAATACAATATATGGTTTCGATAATGACAATACGGGCGTATGTGATGACGGTGGAAACCGCTATTTTACAGCATTTTTCACTAGTGTTGATGGCGGTACTATCAAAAACATTTCATTTGAAGATTTCAATGTGGAGATGAATGAGAATGTTCCTACTGACAGAGTGAATCAGAGAATGGTTTCTGTTGCTGTCGGAAATCTCATGAATGGTGGAACTGTTGAAAATGTAACAGTAGGAGAAGGTGTTGTTGTAAGCCCTGTTAGAGCTGCTGGTGTTGTTGCAAGAGCTTCTAATGGAAGTGAAGAGAATCCAAACAGAATCATTAACTGCACCAATTATGCAGATGTTTTCACCGAAACTATAGGTGAGGACCATGTTGCAGAATTAACGTATGGAACAGCTGGAGGAATTCTTTCAACAACGGCAGGTGGCCTTGTCGTTATTGAGCAGTCAGAAAATTATGGAACCGTAGAAGGAATGGTTTCTGGTGGCATTTTGGGGGATGCTCAAAGTACTGTTGAAATTAGTGGTTGTAACAACAACGGCAATATCAGAGGTGCTTTCTTTGTTGGTGGTATCATTGGTGATTTCTGGCACAATGGAGGAAATGGTACGATTTCCGACTGCCACAACCTCAAGGGTGCAGTCGTCGAAAGCCATGAAAGTTTCCAAACAGCTGATGGAAAGCCTAATGATGGAACATTTGGAGATGTGAATATCGGAGGAATTGCCGGTGCTGCTGGTGTAGATGGAAATGTGACCATTGAAGATTCCTCGAATGAAGGGACGCTGATTAATCACACAGAGCAAATTCTTGCCTCTGTTGGGGGTATCATCGGAACAGGAATCAGTTCAAGTACTACACGCATCGAGATTATAGATACGACAAGTACAGGTATTATCCAGAATGCCGCAAAAGAGTCACCAGATGATAGAGGAATTTATTTTCAGAATAGAAACAAATGGACAACCGGCGGTGTTATTGGATATGCAAGGGGAATGAACTATTTGTTCAAGAATTCCTATGGTTATTATCCCGACTTCTCCGATGATTACTATGAATTTGGTGATATCGCTGGATCATTAAATGCAGGAGATCAGGAAGGTACAGTAACAGTAGAATTCTCTGAACCATTTGAAAGTGAACAGCTATTTGGCATAGTACGTAATTTCAGTGCATCCAACTCTAAGATTTCTTTTGAAAACGTTCATGCCATCGAGCAGAATTTTGCACTGTGTAAAGACGAAATGATGAACCTTACACTGGATTCAGGTAGCCATATCGAGACAGCCATTCAACTCTATATCGGAGATGATGGAGATTCTAGCTATGGTATGGCAAGTATTTCAGGTAATATTGATAATCTTGTAATCTATCCAAAGGCAAATGGGACTGGCGACAGTTATGGTCGTGGTTATCCTAACTGGGGAGAATGGACTAATTCTGTAAATGTAGTGAATGATCCTGATGGATTTAGTTGGAAATGTCCTGCTGTGAAATATGTTGTTGATTCAGTTTCAATATTAATTAATAGCAACAAAATCTTAGATGTATCAGGTTCTGTACAATAGAATTTGACCGTATATGAAAATCTACGGAAATTCAAAGCACTCATGGTCATAATGACCTTGGGTGCTTTAGCTATGAAATTGCGGAACGCAAAGAATGATTTTGAAAATCCTCAATTTTGCTGAATGCACATTGTTTATGTGATATCATCCTCATTCGTTGAGGACTGGATATGAATCTTGATTCGTATGATGATTATGTTTCCCTTCTTTTTGAATTATTGAATCCATTGAAGCCTTTCTATTCAAAAGAGTGTGCAAGAGTCCGTTTCAATGGTCCTGGTGCTCTCTATGATCAGAACGCAATTGAAATGGAAGCGTTCGCAAGGCCATTATGGGGACTTTCTGCATTATGGAAGGGTGGTTATAGAAACGACGATTTTCATTCTCTTTATTGTAAAGGCATTATAAATGGCACAGATCCTTCCTCTCCTGAATATTGGGGAAATCCATCTGACAATGACCAGCGTTTTGTGGAAATGGTCCCATTGCAGTTGCACTTCTTTCTGCTCCTGATTTACTTTGGAATCCGTTATCAATGGAAGAAAAAGAAAGTGTTGCAGCGTATCTTAGAACAATCAATGAGCATGAACTTCCAAAATGTAACTGGTTCTTCTTCCGCATTCTTGTCAATACAGCGTTGAAAACTCTCGGCATGGATTATAGCAGTGCGATGCTTGAGAGTGATTTTGATTTCATTGAATCATGCTACATAGGTGATGGCTGGTATAAAGATGGAATCTCTGAGCGCCGTGATTACTACACTTCATTTGCAATGCATTTCTATAGTCTGCTTTATTCTGTTTTGACAGATGATGAAAATTATAGAGAAAAGGCGCTGGAAAGAGCTGAGATTTTTGCTCGTGACTTTGCTTACTGGTTTACAAATTCCGGTGAGGCTCTCTGCTTTGGCCGTTCTCTGACATACCGGTTTGCTCAGAGTGCTTTCTGGTCGATTTATATTGTTGCAGGTGGAAAAAAACAGGCAGAAGCAAAGGGTTATCTTGGCCGGAATATAAGAAGCTGGATGGAAAAAGATATCTTTGATAATTCTCATATTCTCTCCGTTGGTTACGAATATCCTGATTATCAGATGGCTGAAAACTATAATGCTCCAGGAAGTCCATATTGGGCTCTGAAATCCTTTGCAGTACTGATGCTTGGGAAGAATGATGATTTCTGGAATAAACATGAAAAACCATTTTCCGTGGTTAAAGGTATCCGTGTTATTGAGAAGGCCCGGATGGTCATTCAGCATCTTGGAAATGACACAATAGCTTTTGTTCCGGGAATGCTTGGAATGGTATCTCTGGGGCATTTTACAGAAAAATACGATAAGTTCGCATATTCAGCTATTTTCCCATTCTCCGTCTCGCACTCTGCGGAAAACGTTATGGAAAATGCTCCAGACTCGATGCTTGCTTTTGTTATCGATGACACTGTTTTCGTAAGAAAGGGTAGTATTGAGTATGAGATTACGGCAAATGGAATCCGTTCGTTGTGGTCTCCTCATCCGTCTATAAAAGTGAATACTGAAATAGTGATCAAAAACGATTCCCATATCCGTATTCATGAAATAACCAGTGAAATTGAATGTGTTGCTTATGACTCCGGTTTTTCGATAGGACGAGAAGGATGTGATGTACAGCTAATGGATAACATGCTTGAAATAACGAACGGAGATTTTATAAGTTCGGCAACACTTGTTGAAGGTGAAGGGGAGTGCACATTCATTGAAAGTGCTCCTAATTCTTCTCTTCGATGGAGAAATGCGCTTATTCCTTCAATAAGGATTCGGATTGGAAAAGGGATGACAAGAATTATTACAGAATTCAGAGCTGTTATGAGGAAAGTGAATGCTTAGGGAGAAATGCATAGGCCTTCTTGCTTTGTGGTGTGAGAAACTTCTATCACTGCAGTATCGGAATACCGGAAAAAAAGAGCTTGATGGTGGGATATTCTGTCCTCAGTGTGGAATTATTCATGGCAGGTGTTTTGATGCTATTTACCCATTCCTGACAATGGCATCCATTACTTCAGATCCAAAATGGGAAGAAGGAGCAGAGAATCTCTTTTCTTGGGCTGAGAACAATGTCTCATTACCAGACGGCCTTTACCTTAATGATATCGGCAGCGACTGGAAAGGAACTACTGTTTTCTCGGTAATAGGTCTTTGTGATTCATATCTTCATTATGGAAAGTACCTGCGAAAGGAATTTGCAGACAGAATATATGAAAGAATAAGGAGAGCCGGGGAGGCGCTTTTATCATTTGATGAACTGAAAAGGAATAACATCAATTATGCTGTTTCAAATGCCCTTGCTCTCTTTGAATGCTGGCTTGTAATCGGGGAAGAGAGATACAGAAAAGGTTCTCTTGAGTTCTTAGCTGCTAGTGAAAAGGCAATGCTTCCAGATGGAATGATTATAGGAGAGGGTATTCCGTGGCACAAGAAAAGCGAGAGGGGAAATTATCCTGTTGATATAGGATATAATGCAGAAGAGTCCGTTCCAGCAATTACAAAACTTGCCTTGCTTTCTGGTGATGATGACCTTTTACAGAAAGCTGTTTCCTCAATGAGAATGCTTCTTTCTTTCATGCTTCCAGATGGAGCCTGGGATAACAGCTTTGGCACACGCTCCTTCAAATGGTCTTACTGGGGAAGCCGTACTGCAGATGGTGCCTTTGAGGCACTTCTTGGCCTGTCAGATTATAATCCTTCGTTCATTGAGGCAGCTGAAAGGAATATTGATCTGATGGTAGCCTCTACTTCTGAAGGTCTCCTGATGGGTGGAATGATGTATCAGGATGCGGGAGAAGAAAGCTGTGTTCATCACACATTCACGCATGCAAAACCTCTTGCAGCTGTCGTCCACTCTGGAAAGGATTATGAGAGTGTTCATATAGGACTTCCAAGAGAAAAAGAATACGGAATCAGATGCTTCGATACTTTGTCCACATGCATCGCATCTTATCAAGGTTATACAGTCACTATTACGGCATATGACTGGAAATATCTTGAAAGAGGTCATATAAGCGGAGGCATGATTTCCATGCTTTATGGGATGAATCCAGGGCCCGTAATTGCTTCCGGAATGATGGATTATAGAATCGTTGAAGCTTTTAACATGCAGCTTCCATCAGATAGTCAGCTCCTTGAAAACATGGCATTCAGAATTGAGAAGGAAACAGAGGGGACACTCTATTCATCAGTTTATGAAACAAGGGCTGAGATGGATATAGGAAATGATGAGATTGCAGTCTCTGGAATGCTTAAATCTGCTGCCGAGGAGACATGTCCGGATGAGGGAGAGTATTCCATACATTATTCATTCTTTCCTGGACACTTCTCGGTATTGGTGAGAGCAAAAGGCGCTAAGGTAATCATTCCAGTGATAGCCTCTGAATCTGATGATATAGAGTGTTTATCTCAATCGATGAGGAAGAATGGCCTTATTATTTCAGCTCTTTCCATTCTTTATCCATATGGAGATAAAAGGATATTTGCACCTGTTCCAGGCTTTCAGGCTGTTCGTATGGATATTCCTGCAGATAATGCTCTGATTGATTTCCGTTTTGATTGACATCAGATTTCTTTGAGCATTTTGTTTAGTCTTCTGTAATATCCCCTGTAAAGAAACGGTAATTCATTAAGGGGAATACTCTCTGGGATTGTCTCATCAGAGAGTATTCTCTTGAAATCATATGGGCCATTGACCTTCCATCCTTCAAGAAGGCCGATGGAAATAGCATTTTCTGGACAGGAGAAGGAACAACGGACACAGAGAATACAGTTTTTCATAAATACAGGATGGCCATCTACCATTCTTATATTGTTCATCGGACAATTACGGGCACAAAGCCCACAACTGCTACAGTCTTTATTCACCTTCATCAGCCTGCTTTGCTTTTGTGCATAAACCCACTCGATACGGAAGATTGAGGATATCAGGTGCCTTAAAGGCATATGCTGTTCTCTTTCAAATCTTTCCGCTCTAATTGCCACGGCATGAACTTTTACAAGCTTCTGCATATATGTGACCATATGCCGGACCATTTCATCGCTGTGCCGGTAAATCATATTGTATGGCATCACATAATGCCGTTCTGAGAGGATTGAAAAGTTTTTCTTGAGAATTCTCCTGATTTGTATCGAAGATGAATCATTGAATGGTAATCCTTCTCCGCCTGTATGGAATATAAAAAGCTTCTTTTTTGTTGCCACTTTGAGTGTTTTCACGAATTTGACTACTATTTCTGGCGGATTGAATGCATGAACAGGATAGCCTATACCGACAAGATCATAATAATCGGGGGATGGCAAAGATTTATAGGATGAGGTTATTTCCATGATTTCCGTATCAAGTTGCAGTTCTTTCCTGTATCTTTCTGCAACAAGCCGGGTGTTTCCGGTGCCTGAGAAGACATATATGATGCAACGGCTGTCCATACCCGTATTCTTGCCTTATCGCAGCACTTTGTCCACAAGGTGCTAATTGTTGACACTAAAAAGAGCAATTGCTAACATAGCTGCGGTTTTCAGGTGTCCTAGAATATATAACTAATGAGGTAAATTGAGTAATGATAACAGCTTCAAATATTTCGCTGTCTTACGGAACCCAGGTCCTTTTCAAGGATGTCAATATAAAATTCACTCCAGGTAACTGTTATGGCATTATCGGTGCAAACGGTGCAGGTAAGTCAACATTCCTGAAGATTCTTTCGGGAGAGATTGAACCGGATACAGGAGAGGTTATTATCACTCCCGGCGAACGTATGACCGTTCTCCGTCAGGACCACTTTGCTTTCAATGAGTATCGCGTCATTGATACTGTCATCATGGGGTATCAGAAGCTCTATGATGTGATGAAGGAACGAGATGCGATTTACGAGAAGTCCGATTTCACAGAAGAGGATGGTATCAGGGCTGCAGAGCTTGAAGGAGAATTTTCAGAGCTTGGAGGCTGGGAAGCCGAGGCAAATGCCGGTCAGATGCTGGATGGCCTGGGAATTCCTCAGGATCTTCATGAGAAGAAGATGGCTGAAATCGAGGATAACCTGAAAGTCCGTGTACTTCTTGCACAGGCTCTTTTTGGAAATCCTGATATTCTTCTTCTTGACGAGCCTACCAACCACCTTGATCTGGAATCTATCCACTGGCTCGAGGACTATCTTGAGGATTTTAACAATACGGTTATTGTCGTTTCCCATGACCGTCACTTCCTGAACACTGTCTGTACGCATATCTGCGATATAGACTATGGAAAAATCCAGCTTTATGTCGGTAACTATGATTTCTGGTACATGTCATCACAGCTTGCAGCAAAGCAGCTCAAGGATGAGAAGAAGAGAAGGGAAGACAAGATTGCAGAACTCAAGGAGTTTATCCAGCGCTTCTCCTCAAACGTTGCAAAGGCAAAGCAGGCAACGAGCCGCAAAAAGCTTATTGATAAGCTTACTATCGATGATATCAAACCATCATCGAGACGCTTCCCGTATGTAGCTTTCAAGCCTAATCGCGATATCGGAAAGAACGTACTTGAAATCAAGAATCTTTCAAAAACAATTGAAGGCGAGAAGGTTATTGATAATCTCTCACTTGTAATCAATCCGGGAGACAAGGTCGCATTCGTCGGTCCGAATCACTACGAGAAGACTGTTCTTTTCCAGATTCTGGCAGGGGAGATGGAACCAGATGAAGGTTCTTTCACTTGGGGAGTGACAACTTCTCTTTCATATTTCCCGAAAGATAATACGGGGATGTTCAAAGAGAATGAGTCAATTGCAGATTATCTCCAGCAATTTTCAAAAGAAGATGATGACACATATGTGCGCTCCTTCCTCGGACGAATGCTCTTTACAGGTGATGAAGCACTTAAACCATGCAATGTTCTCTCAGGAGGAGAACGTGTCCGTGTTGTCCTTGCTCGCATGATGCTTGAGGGGGCAAACTGCATGATTTTCGATGAGCCTACATCCCATCTCGATCTTGAAGCTATTCAGGCTCTCAACAATGGACTCATTGATTTTAAAGGCGTTGTTCTTTTCAACTCTCACGATCATCAGTTTGTTGACTCAATTGCAAACCGTATCATTGAGTTTACTCCAAATGGAATCATCGATCGTATGATGAAGTTTGATGATTACATCAATGATGAGAATATCAAGGCCCTCAGAGCTTCTGCTTACGAGGATGTTAAGGGAGTTGTGCTTCTCTGATGCTTGTTGCTTGCGACATAGGAAATACCAATATTGTTCTTGCGCTCTTCGATGAAGGGCGCTTTGTTGATTCATGGCGTGTATATACCGATACCAAAAAGACAAGCGATGAGTATTTTGTAGTATTCAACGCGCTTTTTCGTGAGGGTGGAATCAAGTCTGATATGGTGGACAGTGCCATCATCTCATCGGTTGTGCCAAACATGACCCGTTCTGTTGAGAAGAACATTCAGCGCCTTTTTCATATTCAGCCGCTGATTGTCACTCACGATGTGAAGACCGGCCTTGTCCGTTCCTCAATTCCAGGAGAACTTGGTACTGATATTCTTTCAAATCTTGCCTATGCTCATTATGAGAAACCCGATGAAGCTGTGATGGTTGTTGACTTCGGTACAGCCTTGACGCTGTCTGCTGTCAATAGCAGGGGAGAGGTTCTCGGATGTTCAATCGCACCTGGTCTCGTAACTGCTGTAAATGCGCTCTTTGGAAGTACTGCCCAGCTTCCGCAGGTTGAACTCAAGCTTCCTGATACCCCGATGGGAAGGGATTCCCAGCAATCAATAAGAGGGGGTATCATGCTCGGTTATGCAGGCCTTGTCGATTCAATCATCAAACGAACTGAGGATGAAATAGGGGAAAAACTCTGGGTTATTGCCACTGGAGGCCTTTCTCAGACGATATCTCCCCTTATCCCGCGTCTAGACTTAGTAGATGGACTTCATACTCTGAAGGGACTCAGTCTTATTGCTTCTCTCAATAAATAGGATCACTCTTCTTTTATAAAGCCATCTTCCATTATAACAAATTCATTTCCATCCCTGTCCTCGGCTGTTATGATTGCAGTATCTGAACCGACAGGGATTGTTAATGTCAGAAGGGAATCGTTGGCTTTTTCCCTTGCTTCAGCAGTTTTCAGACTATCTGGTCTAGGACCACCGAGCGTGATAGAAGTACTTCTCATTCTGTCCCATTCAGGCAGGGCGAAATACTCGATACATCCAGCGCTCGTGCTTTCTTCTGCAAGACTCAGCTCTGAAACATATCCCGCATTCTCATCCTGCTCAAGGTAGAGCCTTATAAGACGGCTGGATACATTATCAGTGGAGTAATTCTCAATCTTTCCATTCTTCACTTCAGCAGAGAAATATCTTACGATATGTCCGAAAAGCATGAATGGGCGCGTTGCGGAGAAATATCCATTCACTGACGTCTTATCGAGTGCGCGGAAGATATCTGAAGAGTAGATAGTCGGAATGAAGCTTCTGCCATTTTTCAATGTTGTTATTGTTGTTGCAAAATCTGATCCAGGGAGAAAAGAGAACTCTAGATCCGTACCTTCTTCATCTCTGAGGCTTCCCTTTACAAGCTCTAGTTCATTAAGCCTGTCCCGTTCATAAATAAGAAGAGAAGAGTCTTCCTTCTCGTCCAGATAATCATCTTCTCCAAGTCCGAGGAGGTCTGACAGTACAGATGCTGCTAGCGCAAGATTCCCATCTTCATCAAGAACCTGTCCCCAGTCGGCAGATGGAACTGGAGCGGATGCAAAAGGAATCATTGGCTCAGAGTTGTCCAATGGTTCTGAAAGATGTCTGAATCTCTGTATTTCAGGAGCTGAGAGGACCGTTGCATCCTCAGCCTCTTTGTAACTTCTGTATACAGGCAGGTAGAGCAGGGCTGTCGGCTTTTTCTCAATAGGAAAATCCGTAGCGGCCTCTTCAGTCTCTATCACTTTTCCATTCTCGATATTCTGTATGTAACTGCCATTTCCTGTTATGATTTTTGCCTTGTTTGCAACAAGATGTGCGAAATCGCTGTTTTCTTCTTCCGTATTTATTGAAAGAACATCTCCCTGCTGAAGGCGCAAGGCCTTTCTGAGGATGATGTCTGCATATCTTTCCATCAGCATGTTCATAATGCCGGATTATACAGAAACGATGAAAATAAATCATCAATGCAGAGAAACAAAAAACTCCTCGGTCTGAGGAGTTTGTAGAGCGACCGACGGGAATCGAACCCGCATCTTCAGCTTGGAAGGCTGAGGTAATAGCCATTATACCACAGTCGCATTGACGCTAACGGACAAGACATTACACAAAAGAGAAAACAGTGTCAATAAGAATTATTAAGTTTTTTACTATCTGTATAGCTCAATCATTGAATATCATGGACAGAAACTGATTCATTCTCTTTTTTCATCCCTCCATTCCTGAGGAGAGCAGCCTGTTTCTTTTCTGAATACCTTTATGAAGTAGCTTGGATAGGAGTATCCACACATCTCTGCAATATCTTTGACTTTCAGGTTTGTCGTATTGAGAAGCTGCTTTGCATTAGATAGTCTCTTCCTTGTCAGGTACTGCGAGAAATGAATTCCCGTTTCCTTGCTGAATATTGCGGAGAGATACTGTGTACTGTATCCAAGCTCATCTGCAATCATATCAAGGCCAATCGAAGGATTCCTGAAATTCTCATCAATATTTGCTGTTATTCTTTGCATGAGATCCTTTGAATAAGAGCCGTCTGAGATGCTAGATGTGGACCTTTCAAGAAATGAAACCTGCATTCTGTAGTCATCCTCATCTTTTCCGAACCGTTTAGCAAAGAATGCAGGATCAATGGGAATGGCTTTCTCTTCACTTTTCTTTTTCCATTCGCTGAGTGTGTTGAAGAATGCCTGCCCACCTTCTTGGAAAGAAGCTGCAAGATTCTGTATGCAGCCAGAGAGTTCCAGCGCTTTTCTCTCATCCAGGATTGACCATGCAGTTTCAAGACTGAGTCCGAGGAAATGGTTTCTTTCCTCATCCATCAGAATCTTCTCTATTGTACTGTAGCGTACAGGCTTCAGAATGTAATCCTTTATACCGAGTTTTATTGCTTTCTGGGCATATTCGAATTCCCCGAAGCCAGATATTATATAATAGTTTGTTGTTTCGCTCTCCACAGCCTGTTTAATCTCATAAATAGCTTCAAGCCCGGAAAGATCCGGCATCCTGATGTCTGAAAAAACAATGTCAGGAGGGGACTGCAGGCAAGCATTTCTAAGAGCTTCCCCAGTGTCGACAATCATATAATCCGTATATGGCGATGGATACTGCTCCATAAAGTGCGAGAGAATAGATCTCATCGCGTTCTCGTCATCAGCTATCAGAATTTTCATGGATATTTATCTCCACAGTGCAACCGCATCCGGGACTGCTTGTTATTTTCACATCCGCCTCGCTATCCATTATCCTTATTCTCTCAAGGCTGTTTGAGATACCAATTGATGAATGATAATCGGTAGCAGTCATGTCAAAACCAGCTCCGTTGTCACTTATTGTGATATTCAGAATTCCGTTTCTCAGGTTGCTTGTAATCTTTATCGTACATGTTTTACCACTAGGCTCTATTCCATGTATCACCGCATTCTCCGCAAAGGGCTGTATCAGCAGACGAGGAACATTTAGGCTTCCTGTCATTTCTCCTTCCTCTACAACATATTCGAGACGCTCTCCAAATCTTATCTTCTGCAGCAGGAGATAAGACTTTATGAAGTTCATTTCCTCCGAGAGTGTGACGAGATTGTCCTTACGGAGCACATAGCGGAGAAGCTCGGAGAGGCTATACAGACCTTCCGCCAGTTCTGGGTATTTCATATCGTAAAGCAGGGCGATGAGGCTATTGAGCGTATTGAACAGGAAGTGTGGCTGAAGCTGTGATATCAATGCTCTGTTCTCTGCCTTCTCCTGTGCAAGTTTTGCGATATAGTTTTTCTCAATGAGTTTTCTCAGATCCTCTGCTGCATGATTGAGGCTTTCTCCGAGTTCCTCAAGCTCCCATCCTGTACGGCTGTGATAAACAGCGTTGAAATTGCCTTTCTCAATCTCTGAAAGGACCTCCTGCATGGCTGCAATTGGTTCTGAAATTCTTCTTGTGAATTGTCTGTTCAGGAATAGCGCTATGAGGAAGGCGACAATATAAGCAATTATTCCTATCACATAGATTGAGACGGTTTGTCTTGTCATCGTTGCTTTGTCGAGAAGAATGTTGAGTGTATAAGGCGTTTTCGGGATTCTCTCTGAGAGATGTTCCAGAAGCCCTGGATCATGTTCCGCAATCTTCAGCTGTCCGTTATCTTCCTCGGTTCTAAGCTTGTCATTCATGAAATCATCTGAAGCCATAGAGAATATAAGGTTGCCATCGTTATCTTCTATATATGCGATATAGGGGATATCGAAACGGAGATTCTCGAAAAATGCGCTGAAAGATGAAGGGAGAATATCGATTTTGATTACTGCATATGGCATCTTTGTTACAAGATTTCTGAGTGTGCATACAAGAGATATCCGCACCTTGTCATCTGCAGGACTGTAATATGGAGCGACATGTGGTGGAACGAACACAATGCTTCCATCAGCTTCTATCGCGTCCTTGTACCACTTTTCCTCCGTCCAGTCGTAATCATTTATAGGTGAGGAGAGGTTTATATTTGAATTGGAGTAGATTGTTCCGTTATCGCAGACAATCAGCGCACTGTAGAAATCATTGCTGACATAACGTATTGAGGAGATGAGGTTACCAAATGCATTGCCGAACCTGGTCTGATCAACAAAGCTGATATTTTCCTGTTTTGAGAATCGGTTGAGCATCTGCATCACCTGATCACTGAAATAGGGCAGGATGATTATCTGCTCCAGATTATTGAGATACATTGAGATATTTTCAGCTGTACTGTTTATATATCCATTCATTAGCGTGATAACACGCATTGATGAGCGATGCTGCATCACTCCAGCTGCTATCATGATGATGGAAATAAACGGGATTGCAGTACTGAGTATGAAGTATTTTGTCAGCTTGTTCAGCAGTTTTCCTTTTTTCAGCATATATGGATTCTAACATGTCGGATAATTATCCGTATATTAATTTTAAGTTAGTTTATGATAAAGAATTGCATGCATTCAATTCTATTGTAAGAAAGTATTATTCCATATGAAAAAAGTATCATTTACGAATTCATGACGGGCATTAAGAATATGACAAAAGGAGTTTCAGATGAAAAAACTTTTCACAATTGTATTAGTTTCTTTTTGTACCATTGCTTCCCTGATGGCAGGTGGTTCAAAAGAGCAGGCTGCTGATGATGGAGCCCTTCATGGATCACTTACTGTAGCAACGAATGCATCTTCTCCAACATTCGAGGCAGTGGAAAAGGTCATAGAGCTTTTCATGGAGGAGAACCCTGGTGTAGAAGTAGAGTATACAACTTATGGAAGTGATTATGAAAACCTGATGAAAGCCAGGATGGCTGCAAATGATCTTCCTGATGTATTTGCAACACATGGATGGGCTGTAAACAGATATGCAGAATACCTGATGCCACTTAATGACCTGGAGCTCTCACAGCGCATATCCCCATCTGTCATCGACACTGTCACAACAGATGATGGAAGTATTGTGGCAATGCCAATCACGATGGAGCAGAGTGGTATCATTTACAATAAGACGATTCTCAAGGAAGCTGGCTGGGATCATGTACCTCGCACTCTTGATGAGTTCTATCAGTGCTGTGAAGATGTGAAGGCACTTGGTATAGCACCTGTATATATCACCGGAAAGGATACTCGTATACAGGCAAATATGATGGATATCATGGCTGTCTCGATGCTGATTACATGTAACGATGCCGGAGACAATGCTGAGCGTCTGTATGATGGCACATTCGACTGGTCAAAATGGGCACCTGTATCATCATTCATAACAGAACTCCGCGACAGAGGTTATACAAATGTCGATGCCACAACAGCTGATCCTATTTATACACAGGAGAAACTTGCTTTCGGCGAAGCTATGTTCAATTTCAATAATCAGGCAATGATCACATCAGCCTGGGAACTTAATCCAGATGCAGATCTTTCGATGATGCCGGTTCCTGCATTCCACGAAGATGATGAGCAGATATGGATTGGTGGTGAGAGAGAATGCTATGGAATCTGGAAGGACAGCCCAAATAAAGAGCTTGCAATTGCGCTCCTTGAATTCATGGCAAGACCAGAGAATGCGAAGATCGTCTGTGATATGGCTGGAATGCCTGCAGGTTTTATCGATATTGATTCCGAGCAGAAGCTCTCTGAAGATTATGCGCAGTTTGCTGATCTCAAGATTTATCCATACTTCGATCGTGAATGGTTGCCATCAGGTATGTGGGCAACAATGAGAACGATAGGAGGTGCTCTTACAGCTGGAGAGATGTCTGTTGAGGACTCCTGTCGTGCAATGAGTGATAGCTATCTTTCGCTTATGTCGCAGCAGTGATAAAAACGGGAGCCTCCGGGCTCCCTTTATTTCAAGGAGATATGATGAAAAAGGAAAAACAGAGCATGAGGCGTTTCATCGGTTCTGATCCACGGGCTCTGACGCTTCTTACGCTTCCAGCTGTCATTCTGTTCATAATGTTCGTTGTCGTCCCAATCATCTCAGGTATCAACATCTCTTTCACGAACTGGAACGGATACTCACAGAATTACTCATACGTCGGTTTTGATAATTATCGTAAGATGGTGACCGATCCACAGGTATGGACATCGTTCCGCAATACCCTTATTTATGGTTTTGGTTCAACACTCATACAGACAATACTCGGACTGGCATTGGCAATGCTTCTTTCAAGCAAATTCTTTTTCAGAAGTGGAGCAAGGACCGTTATCTATCTTCCAGCTATGGTCGCGCAGTTGATCATAGGATATATATGGTACTTCATCGTTACATATGAACGCGGTGCGCTCAATGATATCATCCTTCTCTTTGGAGGAGATAAAGTTGACTGGATGAGCAAAGGATTCCGTGCCGTGATGATCATCACGTTCATTAACTCGATAGCATACTGCGGAAAAACCATGATCATATTTCTTGCAGGACTGCAGTCAATTCCTGCAATGTACAGGGAAGCTGCTTCAATTGACGGTGCGAATGCATGGCAGTCATTCAGACACATAACGGTTCCTCAGCTCCTTCCAGCATTCACGACAAGCCTTGTTTTGAATATCATCGGTGGACTGAAGATGTTCGGTCTTGTTGTCTCAATGACCAATGGTGGTCCTGGTTATGCCTCCCATTCACTCTCATCGCTGATTAACACTCTGTATTTTGCAAATCAGCAGGCCGGATATTCTGCTGCTGTCGGAATGTTCAGTTTTGTATTCATCGTATTTGTCAATGTTCTGCTGAATAAATATCTGCAGAAGAAGGAGAGGCAGTATAATGGCTAAAAAAAGAAGCACACTCGGTACAAGGTGGAACTGGCTCAAATCCATTACAGCATTGGCTGTTTCGGTTTTCTTCTTTGCTCCTTTCTATATAATTCTTTCGCTTTCCTTCAAGCCTCGTACGGACAGGACAAGCTACTGGCTATTTCCCAAGGAACCGACATTTGATGCGTATGCATATGCACTTGACAGGGGAGATATAGGACTTGCAATCATTAACACTCTGATTGTCACGTTCTTCTCCGTTATCCTTGTCCTTATATTCGGGGCTATAGCGGCATATCCTCTTTCGCGGCATAAGACACGCCTCAATACCCTGATTCTCTCATGCTTTGTGGGCGTGATGATGGTTCCGCCTCTGTCAGTACTTGTTCCAATTTATAAGGAACTTGTAACACTTGGTGGTATAAACACATACTGGGGAATCATACTTCTCACGGTAACATACAGCCTGCCGATGTCTGTTTTCATGTTCACGAACTTTATCAAAAGCATCCCGAAGGAACTTGATGAAGCTGCATTGATTGACGGCTGTTCACAATTCATGATATTCCCGCGTATCATACTTCCGAACATGGCACCGGTAATCTCATCTGTGCTTATACTCACTAGCGTATCAATCTGGAACGATTACAGCTTCCAGCTCTATGTCCTTCAGAAGCCAAAGCTTAAGACAATCACACTTGCGATAAGCTCATTCTTCACTGAGGGAAACAGCAACATGCCAGCAGCTGCGGCTGCAACCGTGCTTTCAGTTCTTCCTGTTGCTATAATCTATCTCTGTTTGCAGAAGTACTTTATACAGGGAACTATGGATAGTGCAATCAAATAAAACAATGCAAGGAGGATTATATGTGGAACGATGATATCTGCTTCGGGCAGAGTGTCGGAATGAAATTCGATGAAAATGGGGAAGCTCTGTTCTTCCCTGGCAATACGATGATATGCCTTCTCGATCACAATAGCGAGGTATTCGATAGGGTAAGAAAGGAGCGGGATACAATCTCTGCTGAATTCCCGAAAAACGTATTCACGCCTCTTCCGGACGAAAGTCTTCACATGACAGCCATTGAAGGTGTCTGTGACAGAGTCAGGAACAAAGAACATTGGACAAGCTTATTACCTCTCGATGCCCCACTTTCTGAAACTGATGATCTCTTTGAGGAGAAATGGAATAGTGTTCCGGCATTTCCTGAAGTGAGGATGCGTTTCGATAATCTGTGGATTGAAAGCGGAATCTGTGTTGGACTATATCCAGATACGTATGGCGATGATGTCAGAATCAGAAACTGGCGGGATGCTGTGAGCGAAATAATGGGCCTTCGTTTCCCCGGACATGACAGATATCGTTTTCACATCAGCCTCGGTTATGGCATAAGCATGCCTGATAGCCGGGAAATGGAGATACTATCCAGATTCAAGAATGATTTCGATGCAGAATGCAGAAAAGAGGGCTTTTCCTTCATTGTTCCTCCTGCAAGTATGACATATTTCGACAGCATGCTGTATTTCAGCCGCACGAGGATTCCAAGGCACTGATGGATGAAATAAGGTTTCTTACCGATGGAGCAATTGCATTCAGAATACTGTTTTCCCTCCTTCTAGGAGGGATACTTGGTCTTGAACGAGGTCTGAAGAACAGACCTGCCGGGCTAAGGACATATATTCTTGTATGTATGGGATCATGCATTGTCATGATGACGAATCAGTACGTATATCAGGTGTATGATACAGGAGATCCTGTAAGGATGGCTGCCCAGGTAATCAGCGGTATAGGCTTTCTTGGAGCTGGGACGATTATCGTTACAAGGAGGAATCAGATTAAAGGTCTTACTACAGCTGCTGGTCTCTGGGCATCTGCCTGCGTTGGATTATCTATCGGAATAGGATTATACGAAGTTGCAGTTATCGGTGGGGCTGCAATATTCGTGGTCCTGACGCTTCTGAATCATTGGGATTTCTTCATCCGTAATCGTGCCCGCGATGCCGAGGCATATGTCGAGATACCTCTTGATATGTCGTTCAGTGTTTTTCTTCATGAAGCAAAGATGCGCGGAATAATGGTCCGCAATGTCCAGTCAGAGGTAGAGGAGGGCAGTGCGGAGGGCAAGTTCTGCTTTATCTGTACACTTCGTGGAACAAAACGAATGGAACATATAGAGATGCTCAGTCTTATCAAAGCTATATCGGAGGGAATTTACGTAGAGGAAATATGAGTCAGGCTTTTAACAAGTTTTACGTTCAAATTGTCTCTGTACAGGTGTATTGTTTTTCTGCAGGCATTATGGATAATATATGTGCAAGCAGCTTGTGATTTTTGCAAGTTGGAGTATCTTATTCCTTACGTCGTGGGGAGTTTTTCATAGATAATTGAAGCGGAGGAGCCATATGGGTGAGCGTGGAGAAGTTTTTTCAACGAAACTTGTTAAAGATGACAGGACTTATTTCTTTAATGTAAAAGAGAATATCTACGGAGATCTTTTTCTGAACATTGTTGAGTCCAGACCAACAGATACAGAAGGCAGATATCTCAGACAGTCCATCATTGTCTATCAGGAAGATATCGGTGAGTTCATCAAGGAATTCCAGAAGTCTATTGATTTCATAAAGATAAACGGCACAAGAAGGCCCCGTCCAACAACGATGGTCCGCCGTCGTCACGCCGATACAAGCTCAAAGAAAGAGGACTGATTAGAAAAGTGAGGGTGTTTCATCCTCGCTTTTTGTCATGAATGTCTTTCTTGCTATTGGAGATGGCCCGTATTTTTCTATCAAGGCAATATGCTCCTTTGTAGGGTAGCCCTTATGCTTTGAATAGCCGTACTGGGGCCATTTTTCATCACATAGTTTCATGATTCTGTCCCTTTCCGTCTTTGCAAGAATGGATGCAGCCATGATCTCCGGAATCTTCTGATCTCCTTTCACTACAGCATGGCATTCTATGCCTACATCCGGGCGTTTGTTGCCATCCACATAGAGAATATCAACATGAGTCTTTTCAGAGACTTTCTCATAAGATAGCTTCATTGCAAGAAGCGATGCCTGGAGAATGTTGATTTTATCAATCACAAGATGGCTGAGGGATACAATTCCCCATGCAACGGCTTTTTCCTTGATGATAGCCGCAGCTTCTTCTCTTTCCTTTTCCGTCATCTTCTTCGAATCGTTGAGGATCTCTATTGGAAAGTCCGGAGGAAGAACAACAGAAGCCGCGGTCACAGGACCTGCAAGCGGACCGCGCCCAGCTTCATCTGAACCGCAGATGATGCATCCGTCATCGTTGAAATTCGTATCGAATAGACCATTTTCCATAATCTGCAACAATGCTATAATCAACGGGATTCAGTTTCAAGGAGGATTGAGCTTGTTCCTCAAGTCCCTAGATATTTATGGCTTCAAGAGCTTTGCAGATAAAACACATATAGACTTCGCGGGTGGTATCACATCGCTCCTTGGTCCTAATGGATGCGGCAAGTCAAATATCGTTGATTCTATAAAATGGGTTCTCGGCGAAAAGAGTACTAAGTCACTTCGTGCTGGAAAGATGGAAGATGTGATTTTCAACGGTACTGATACACGAAAGCCGATGCCATTTGCAGAAGTCGAGCTCACAATTGACAATTCTGAGCATCAGCTGCCGACGGATGTGGCTGAGGTTGCAATAAAACGTCGATATTTCCGCACCGGTGAAAGTGAGTACTTTCTCAATGGTCAGAAATGTCTGCAGAGGAATATCAGGGAGCTCTTTTTTGATACAGGTGTAGGTAAAAGCGCATATTCAATCCTTGAACAGGGAAAGATTGACCAGATTCTCTCTACAAAACCGGAGGACAGACGTTATCTCTTTGAGGAAGCTGCCGGTATTTCGAGATATAAGGAACAGTGCCATAGTGCTGAACTTGATCTTGAGAAGACTGCGCAGAACATAGATGACATCACACGGTCGTACAATGAAGCGAAACGCGCCTGTGACAGATCAAGAAGCCAGGCCGAGAAGGCGAAGAAGGCAAGAGAACTTGAAACAAGGGCGTTCGACCTCGATGTCAGATACAATCTAGCCAGAATCCGCACGTACTCGATGCTGAAAGAGCAGAGGGAGAAGTGGAAAGCCAATGCAGAGAATGAAATAGCGAGGCTTCAGGATCTGATGCGTACCCTGACTGCAGATATCGAGACTTCCCAGGCAGAACTGAAAAGCCGGAATGAAGAGCTTTATCAGGCACAGCTTGGTATCAACAATCTTGAGAACAACATCAAGATGGCTGAGGAGAGGATTAACATCTGGACTGAGAATTTCCAGGATGCCTCTATCAGACTCAAGAGTTCCGATGAGAGGATTGCCGGTATCCAGAGCACTATAGACAGACTCCGGGGAGAGGTTGAGAGTCTTGAGGACAGTCTTTCGTTGAAACAGGATCAGGCTGATGAAGAGCTAAGGCAGATTACTGCCATGACTAAGATGCAGGAAGAGAAGAAAGTCCGCATTACTCAGCTTGAAGAGGAGATAAAGAGCAGGGAAGACCGCAACACAGTTCTTGATGAGGAGCTTCTGAGCCTTACCGAAGAGCTGAAGAAAGTCATTGAGGATCTCGTTACTGAAGTAGATGAGAATACCGATACGGCATATTCTGGCGAGCGGAGAGATAAGGCTGCATCTTCTTTCTTGAAAAAGGCAGAGGAAGTTAAGGGTATTGTTTCCAATAGAATCTCATTCCTGAAATCGCTTGATTCGGATGCTCTTGTCTCAAGAGAGATTGCGGAGAAGGATTTCAATGTCTTTCTCGCTTCAGTTGATGACCTTATTGTCCTTTTTGAAGAATACAGAGCCTCAATTCCTCCTATTGTCGATAAGCTTCTCTCTTCGGAAGGCCTCATTGCCAGAAAGAGGGATATTGAGAAAAGAGAAGTCGAGATACGGAAGGAAAGCCAGGAGAACAGGACTAAAATCCAGTTATCACGTGATGAGGTTGCCGTTCTCCGGCACGATGTTGAATTGCTTTCAGAGACAATTGATCAACAGAAAGAGCACTACAGATCGGTGCTCAGCAATCTTGATATCGCAAAAAGTTCTCTGCAATCCGTTCTTTCTTCGATAGAAGAGAAGGAAAACGAGAAGGAGAGTGCATATCTTGATTCTGAAAAAGACCGCAATCTTGTCCAGGAATACAATGACAGAATCAAGAGCGAAGAAGAGAACAAAAGGGAAATGAAGCGTGAGCTGGAAGAGAAAAGCCGCGCTACGGAAGGCGAGAGGGCAATAGTTGCTGACCTGACAGCTGCATTGCAGAAAAAACGCAATGACAAGGAAGCTGCTTATTCCGACTTGAATGAAGCCAACAGGATTCTTTCCGAGCAGAACGCCAATATCGGTTCAACTGATACTCTTATTGAAAACGTTGTACAGTCATTTTTCGCCAAGTATTCAAGAAACCTGGGTGAATTCCAGAAAATCATTGATGAAGAGGATCTTCCCGATGATACGCTTTTGATGAATGAGCTTTCTGAAGTAAACAAAGAGCTGGAGAAGCTTGGTACTGTAAACTATCTTGCTGAGGATGATTACAATGCTGCAAAAGAACAATTTGACTTCTATGCAAAGCATCTCGAGGATCTCAATAAAGCAAGAGTTGACCTTGAAAAGGTCCTGGAAGAGATTCAGAACAGGGCAAAAGAGCTCTTTTTGAAAACATACAACGAAATAAGCGACAACTTCCAGGCTATGTTCACACGTCTTTTCGGAGGTGGTATTGCAAAGCTTACACTCGAGGATCCTGAGAATGTGCTTACATCAGGTATCGACATCTTTGCTCAGCCGCCTGGAAAGAAACTCGTGACACTTTCACTTCTGTCAGGTGGTGAGAGGAGTATGACCGCCGTCGCGCTTCTTTTTGCTACGTATCAGGTAAAGCCGTCTCCATTCTGTATCCTGGATGAGCTTGATGCTGCTCTCGATGACAAGAACATTGGATACTTTCTTGATGTGCTTGTTGATTTCGGAAAAACCAGCCAGTTCATTATCATCACGCATAATAAGCATACGGTTACAGGTTCTGAGACACTTCTTGGTGTCACGCAGATGGAAGCAGGTGTTTCAACGACTGTCAGTTATCGTCTCGATCGCATTGCAGGTAAGCCTGTTATCCTTAACGACGATGACAATGTTGTTGATTTTGATAGCGATGGCAAGCTCCAGTGAAGTTGACAGTGAGCTTGCATTATTGTATAAGCATTAAGGCTGTAAATTTGGCTTGGTAAGACATGTTTGATAGTATTGCAGGAAAATTCACAGGTATTATGAGAACTCTCTCCGGCAAGGGGAAGATTTCGGAGAAGAATGTACGTGACGCAGTCGAAGAAATCAAGGAAGCACTCCTTGATGCTGACGTCAATCTCCGTGTTGTCCGACGTTTTGTCAATTCAACGCTTGATGAAGCGCTTGGAGAGAAGGTTCTGTCATCGGTCAACCCTGGCCAGCAGTTCACCAAAATTGTCTATGACAAGATGGTTGAGCTTCTTGGAGGAGCTGGAAACACATCCCTTAATCTGAAGGGAAAGGATACTACCTCCATCATACTTCTCATGGGTCTTCAGGGCTCGGGTAAGACAACAGCCGCTCATAAGCTTGCATATAAACTCAAGAAAGAAGGTCGAAAGGTAATGCTTGTTGCTGCAGACCTTGTCAGACCAGCCGCGATCACACAGCTTCAGGTTCTTGGAGAGAAGGCAGGAGTGCCTGTTTTCACGCTTCCAGGCGAGAAGGATCCTGCAAAAGTTGCAGAAGCTGCTGTTTCAAGAGCAAAGCATGATCTTTTTGATACTGTAATCATCGATACTTCTGGCCGTATGCATCTCGATCAGGCGCTGATGGAAGAGATTCAGCGTGTGGCCAAGGTGACGCATCCTGATGAAACACTTTTCGTTGCAGATGCGATGACGGGACAGAGTGCTGTCGATATTGCAAAAGAGTTTGAGGAGAAAGTCGGCATATCCGGTGTCATCCTCACTAAATTTGATTCCGATACCAGAGGTGGTGCGGCTCTGTCGCTCCGTGCTGTTGTCGGTAAGCCAATCAAATTCATTGGTACAGGCGAGAAGATGGAAGATCTTGAAGTATTCCATCCAGAGCGTATTGCTACCCGTATTCTCGGTATGGGTGATATCGTCTCGCTTGTTGAAAAGGCACAGGAGCAGTTTGATCAGGCTGAGGCTGAGAGACTTCAGAAGAAGATGGAGAAGAACACCTTCGATCTGCAGGACTATCTCGACCAGCTTGAGAATCTGAAGAAAATGGGTTCTGCAGATAAGCTTCTGGAAATGATTCCAGGTGCGAAGGGGAATATCTCGGAAGAGGATCTTCATCTGGAGGAACTGGAGAAAGAGAAAGCTATCATCCGTTCGATGACACGCTTTGAGAGAAGTAATTACAGAATCATCGGGCCATCACGCCGTAAGCGTATTGCAAAGGGTTCAGGAACATCTGTAGCAGAAGTCAACAGGCTTCTGAAGAAGTTTGAGAAATCCCGTCTGATGATGAAAAAGGTAATGACAAATAAGAAATTACAGGCTGCTATGCTGAAGCAGTTCGGCATGTAGCTTTCAAGCAGTATAAGGAGAATACCGTGAGCACAACAATGAGACTTAAGCGTTTCGGCACAAAGAAGAGACCTTACTACAGGGTCGTCGTACAGGACAATCGTCTTGCTACATCTTCAAAGACAATCGATGAGGTTGGAACATATCGCCCAGTCGAGGCAGAGAATCAGCTTACCCTCAATGAGGAGAAGGTGAAGGAGTGGCTTGGCAAGGGTGTCGTAGTTTCCCCGACTGTCAAGGATCTTCTCAATTCGCAGGGTATCCAGATTAATCGCAAGCAGAACTAATTCCAGGAGGGCCTATGGAAAAGGAACTTGTGGAATTTATGGTCAGGAGCCTTGTTGACCAGCCTGAAGAAGTCAGCGTGAATGTTATCGAGGGAGAGAAATCCACGATTCTCGAGCTTCATGTTGCAGAAGGCGATGTCGGTAAGGTCATAGGCAAGCAGGGCCGTATTGCGAAAGCTATCAGAACAATTCTGTCAGCTTCTGCAACACGTGACGGTAAGCGTGCCGTTCTGGAGATTCTTGACTGATGCAAGAGCTTCTCTCTACCGCAACTATTGGAAGAACACATGGTGTCGAGGGCTTTCTCAAGATATATTCGCTTTCTGGCGAATATGCTCATCTGAAAAGGCTTAAGAGTGCTGTTGCAGTTTTTCCTGACGGGAAGGAGAAGCTTCTTTCTGTCTCACAGGTCCGTTTTCAGGGCGATTTGCTTCTTATGAAGTTCTCCGGGTATGAGACACCTGAGAGTGCAAGACTTCTTTCTGGAGCAATCCTGAAAGTAAAACGCGAAGATGCCAGAAAACTCAGGAAAGGCGAATATTATATCGCGGATCTCTATGGGCTTTCGGTTGTTTTCAACGGAGAGAAGGTCGGAACTGTTAAAGATGTATCTGATGGTGCGCAAGCACCTCTTCTGCAGGTTGAGAGGAATGGAAAAATTTTTCTTGTTCCCAATCTTCCTGTATTTGTTTCTGCGCCAGACTTTGGAAAAGGGGAGATTGAACTTCTGATGGGAGATCTTCTTGAGTTATGAGAATAACAATCCTCACACTCTTTCCTGAGATGGTTGAACCCTTTTTCTGCTCTTCAATAATGAAGCGTGCAGTCGAAAAAGGGCTAGTGGAATATCAGATAATCAATTTCAGGGATTTTGCCTCAGGCGTACATAAGAAAGCAGATGATATCCCTTATGGCGGAGGAGCTGGCATGGTCCTCATGCCGGAACCAATCTCCAAAGCGCTCGATTCTGTAGGAGCGAAAGGTAAGCGTGTTGTATTTGCGACACCTTCCGGAAAACCTTTGACAGAGCGTTATGCAGAAGAGCTTTCCAGGGAAAGCGAGCTTGTTTTCATATGCGGTCATTATGAGGGACTTGATCAGCGTGTGATAGATGAATATGTTACCGATGAGATAACGATAGGGGACTATGTTCTCTCTTCGGGAGAAACGGCGTCAGTTGTCATCATTGACGCTCTTTTCCGTCTCATAGATGGAGTGATTGCCTCAGAAAGTCTTGAAGATGAGAGTTTTTCTGCTGCACTACTTGAATATCCTCAGTATACAAGACCCGAGAGGTATTGCACTAAATCCGTCCCCGATGTATTATTAACCGGTCATCATGCCCATATTACCCAATGGAGACTTGATGAAAGGCTGGCGAAAACGATGCGGAACCGGCCGGATCTGCTCTCTGATGCCCCTCTCAGCATCGATGAGCGGAGAAGACTTCTATCGATACTAGAACAGGATAAGAGGACTTGTCAGAAATGGATATTATCAGAGCTGTAGAAGCAAAGCAGATTAAAGAGAACGCCGAGAATTTCAGCATCGGCGACACAGTTCGCGTTTCATTCAAAATCGTTGAGGGAACAACTGAAAGAATTCAGGTTTATGAGGGTATTGTCATTGCTAAGAACAATACTGGAATCAGAAGAACTTTCGTAGTAAGAAAGATCAGCTACGGTGTTGGTGTTGAGAGGATCTTCCCACTTCACTCTCCAAGAATCGAGAAGATTGAAGTTGTAAGAAGAGGCCGTGTCAGAAGAGCAAAGCTTTATTATCTTCGCTCCCGCGTTGGCAAGGCTGCAAAGGTTCCAGAGCTTCTTATCAAGAAGAATGCATAAGTTCAGCGGCAGGTTTACCTGCCGTTTATTTTTTACCCTTTTGATGGTAGAATTTTCCCATGACAAATAAAAAGCCTTCCAGACAGAAGGACAAGAAGAAAAAGAAGAATTCAGGTATTACAGGTTTTTCAACACTCAATCAGGTTGCAGGAGTTCCAAAGCCAAGAGAGTACAGATCATCACTTCCTGTTGAAACTCCGGGAACTATCAAGGAGCCACATCCTGTCTGCTCAATCTGTGGCAATACGATTATGAATATAGCTGCAGCTTTTAATGCACCAGATGGCAGTTATGTGCATTTCGATTGTGTCCTGGATCAAATAAAGCAGTCCGAGCATCTTGGAGAAGGGGAGACTGTTTCATATATAGGATCCGGTAATTTCGGTATCATTGGAAAAGATGAAGACGGAAAGCCGGTTATACTTAGAAGAATCCCTTATGAGACTGGAGAGAGAGTCAAGGCAATGAGGGAGTACGTTGCTTCTCTCAGGAGCTGATATGAGTATTGCATTGTTCCCTGGTTCCTTCGATCCGCCGACACTTGGCCATATTAACATAATCGAACGTTCCACCGCTCTTTTTGATGTTCTTCATGTCGTTGTTGCAGATAATATCGCCAAGAAGTATCTCTTCACACCGGAAGAAAGGATTGAGTTAATCAGAGAATCTCTTCCTGAAGCAAAAAACATCGTCTACAGCGTTCATTCTGGTCTCACTGTTGATTATGCAAAAAAGAATGGCATCAACATCATGGTACGAGGTGTCCGTGGAGCAGGGGATTTTTCATATGAGCTTGAAATGGCCATGACCAACAAATTGCTGTACCCTGAACTGGAAGTGCTTTTCATGCCGACTGATTCAAGATATTTTCTTATCAGGGCATCCCAGATAAAAGAGCTCGCACAGTTCGGTGCAGATTTCTCTTCAATGGTGACAAAACCGGTGCTTGAAGCATTGAAAAAGAAGTTCCCGTCCAATGTGTAATCTACAATTCTTTAGATAGGAAGAAATTAAATTTTTATTAATTATTCTTTCAATAATCTATTGACTAAATCATTGTTTTCCGGTTTAATACTCATGGTTTTATGGAGAGGTTCCCGAGCGGTCAAAGGGGGCAGACTGTAAATCTGTTGGCTAAGCCTTCGAAGGTCCGAATCCTTCTCTCTCCACTGGGTCATGTGCCTAATGGCATATGGCCTTTTTTATGGCTCTGTTCAGAAAGTTGTGGGATTGAAGAAATAACAAAGTAACAAAAGAGGGATGAAATCCTTTAAGATTTGAA
>CALXYN010000017.1 GCA_944392975.1 uncultured Spirochaetaceae bacterium
TATTGTTTCTCCGGAAGGCGTGCAGAGAGGGAAATAGGAATTTCCTTGAACCCGGAGTCCCTTGAGGCCGTGGATGCAAAAGGGAAGGAACCTGTTGCAGCATAGTACAGAAGCTCTGCCATTTCAGTTATGAGCAGAAACTGCTTTTCCGCATTTCCCTGTATGATCCAGTTAACCTCTGCTTCCTTTCGCTCTTCGCTTCTCATTACAGCAAAGATATCTCCAAGATCGGGGGGAAGGATGAGAACATCGTTCTCTCCATAAATCCAGATGCGGTAGAGCGGGAATATTCCTGTGATGAGATCCAGAAAGTCCTTTTTCATGCTCTGCAGAGCAAATGCGATCTTTCTGACAATTGTCAGAGCTTCACTGCGTTTTGATGTAGCAATCTCGTAAATTGATTTGAGACGGCATGGTGCGAAATAGACATAGCGCTCTCCGTCAATTGCACAAAGGCCATCCCAGTACCATTCCTTTGTTTCCTTTCCATCGGAGATGAGGCCATTCTTTTTCTCGCCCTGCATGAGATGTCTTGGAATTCCCAAGTCATCTGAACCAATCCAGATGGCAGTCTTTGCCTCTCCATCCCGAACAATGTCTATAATCTCTTCCATAATCAGTCCATATACAGAGCGGCATGTCCCGCCCTTGTCTCCTTTTCAGATACTCCCATAAGGTGCCATTTGCCGCTTCCGAGCCTGGAAAGGGCCATAATCTGCGGAAGCGCACATATTCCAATATGTCCCTTCTGCCACATATCAAGCGCATTTTCTCCTCTTTCAAGGAGGCCGATGGCTTTATCCCTTTCTTCTGTGACATTCTCCTCTGGAAGTTTACCAGTCATATTTGAAGATAATATGAATACTGTGTTTCCGTCATCCAGAGTTCTGAGAAAAGCGGTAAGTTTCTTTACATTTTCAGAGTTCCTTATCTTTGTGAAGATAGGACAGATTTCAGATGACGGCGTATTGGCGGCAACAAACGGGTAAAGCAGCTCCTGGCTGTATTCCTCCTCTTCATAAGGCGCTGCGTCATCTTCACAAAGAGATTTCACCTTCACCTTTCCAAGGAGCGTCTCTTCCTCTCGGGATGCAGGGGAGAAGATTATTTTTCCTTCATCTTTTACCAGAACTTCCCTGTGAATCGGGAGAATTGCCACAATCCTCTTTCCGTCATCAATTGATGCAAAAGCCTTTCTGTAGAGATTGGCGATGTAATCAAGATGCATGTGGGGGAGAATGAATGCCTTGTGTGAATCTCCTTTCTCAGTAACCGTTACCAGCGCTCTAAGTTTTTCCTCATTGTCTGGATAGAATATTCCACTATGGTAAATCATCCTAAAATCTCCTTAACGCGTTTTTCATCGAGAACTGCACTCAAATTACGTTCCTGAGTTGGAAGTACAAGTCCTGTTTTGCCATCTTTGGCTCTTCTCAGATACTTGACCTCAGTGTAGTACAGATCAGCCTTTCCGCTCTTTTTTGCCTTTGAGTAATGTATTGCAAGAGACGCCGCATCCAGAAGGACTGGGAGCGGTACGCTCTTTCCCTTCTTTGCCTTGATAATCACATAGCCCCCTGCAAAATCCCTTGTATGAAGCCAGATATCTGAGCCCCTTGTGTAGTGCCGGAGAATCTCATCATTTTCTTTTGCATTTCTTCCTACAATGAGATCAAAGCCGCTGACAGAAACCCATACACCTGCTTTCTTGTCAACGTCTTTCCGTCCGTCACGGGATCTTTCTGTTTCCTTTTTAAGCTTCTCAGCCGATCCGGATTCCAAGAGGGATGCATACCGTTCTTCAGCTTCCTTTATCTCTTCCCTTGTCCTCTCTGCTTCCTCTGCAGCAAGCTCAGATGCTCTTTTATCCTTCCTGTACCTCTGATAGAGCTTTTCGAGATTATCGTTGGGAGAGAGGGAAGGGTCGAGGGAAATTGAGATTTTTCCTCCTCTTTCCCAGTCATCAAGTTCAATGCTCTTCATCCCCTTGGAAACAGCCCAGATATTTCCTGCAAGTAAATCAGCAATACGCTTTGTCTCTCCGTATCCCTCTGTTTCCTTGATTCTCCTGATCTGTCTTGAGAGTTTCTCAGAAAGAGCCGCAAGTTCCTTATCCCGTTTTTCCTTTATTCTCTCCTCAAGTTCTGCTTTCCTCTCTGCAGATGATTCGATGGAAGAGGTTTTGTCAATGAACTCATTGAATGTAGGAGTGTCAAATTCTCTGATAGAGAACTGTCTGGGGCCTTCATCCGTTCTTTCATCAAGCAAAAGCTCATTTCCTTTCTCCTCATTTCTGCCTGGTCTTCTGTAGAGGAGCTCAAGAATATGATTATTACTGTCTGTGATGATTATATTTGCCCCCGGTCCGGAGAACAGGCGGATATGCATTCTCAATGTGTTCTCAGATGAGACAAGGTCCATGGAAAATGCCCTGTCAAATGGATACTGCTTCACGTTCTCCACTCTTCTGCCGATAATATGAGCATTCATATATTGGGTGAAGCGTTGCATCCTCTGATTCTTTTTTCTGATACGGTCAGTCCGGCAGACTCTTGCATATGGTGTTGATATCTCGATATAGAACAGCCACGCCTTTTCCATGCGGGAAAACATGGAGAAGGTGAAAGATGAGATGCTGTGTTCCGTTATCTTCTGTATATAACTTCCCTCAAGCGGCAGCTCAGAGAGTATTTTCTCAAGTTCCTTCCAGTTAAGGCTCATATTGCTTCCTCAGTCTTTCCATCTCGGATGCAAGATAGAAAGAACCAGTGATGAGTATATCAGAGGAGAGCGAAAGTGCGCTATCCAGAGCCTCATCCGGGTTTTCAATAAGTGAGATGTCTTTTTCCGGAAAAAGCCTCTCTGCCTTTTCTAAAAGCCCTCTGGGATTACTTTTCCTGTAACTCGACGGCTTTGTGATGATGATGTGAGTGAAAGGATGAAAAAGAGCTTTTATTATTCCTTCCTCATCCTTTCCGGAAACAAGACCCAGAATGAGAACTGGATTCTGACGCGCTATACTGCAGAAAGCATCGCATGATGCAGCTGCAGATACAGGTGTATGCGCAGTATCGATGACAATGAGACTCTCGCCAATTCTTCTCTTTTCAAAACGTCCTGGAAGCTGTGTTTTTTCCAGTTTTCTGATTCCACTGTCGGTTATCAGGGAGAGGACGGATCCTCCAAGGATTGCAAGCGTGGCATTCTCTGCCATTGCATGCGTTGGCATTGAAAGCGTAAGCGAGTATGCAGTGTTTCCGATTGAAAACGAAGTGTGTTCTCCGTCTTGTAGAGTTTCTGTATGAAAAGACTTCACATAGTCATCAATATGATAGTACGGCGCTCCCATTTCCTTTGCTTTCTCATAAATGATGCTTTTTGCGTCCTCATCATGGCAGGATGCGAAAACAGGGGCATCGGAGACAATGATTCCCGCTTTTTCTTTGGCGATTTCCCTGATTGTTTTTCCCAGAACATCCTGATGTTCCAGTTCGATTTCCGTAATGAATACAGCTTCGCTTTCTATTGTGTTGGTTGCATCCAGCCTTCCTCCGAGACCTGTCTCAATAACAGCATCCGTACATCCTGCTTCTTTGAAGAGAATGTAGGCAAAAGCCGTATACATCTCGAATGTTGTTGGTTTTTCAGGTCCCAATGAAGAGGGAAATATAAAACTTCCAGTTTTCTCCAGCAGTTTGTTGCACGTGTTGATATACAGTGAATCTGAAAAGAAAGCGCCAGAGAGCGTGAAGCGCTCACGGACTGAAAAGAGGTGAGGGGAAGTATAGAGCCCGCATTTCCTGCCGTATCCTGTGATGATGGCAGAAAGATAGGAAGCGGTAGATCCTTTTCCCTTTGAGCCCGCAATGTGGTATGTCCGGAAAGCTTTCTCAGGATTGCCAAGAAAGGAGAGGAAAAGTTTCATCCTCTCCACCCTGTGTTCCCTAGCTCTTCTGTCTCCGCTTTCCGGAGCGAATGTATCAAAAACTGTCTCCAGTTCTGCTATTTGTTTGATCACGCCATGAGTGTACCCCATTACGGGATATAATCACAGAGCCTCAGAGCTTCTTCACGAAAAGCGCGCGGATTGCATTAAGAACTGCAAGTACCATCACTCCTACATCAGCAAAGATTGCAAGCCACATATTCGCGATTCCAACTGCTCCAAGAATGAGGCATAGCGCTTTAACGCCGATAGCGAAAACGATGTTTTCATAGACTATTCTCATGCATTTCTGAGATATCCTGATAGCCTTCGCAATCTTCAGCGGATCATCATCCATTAAAACGACATCTGCAGCTTCAATAGCGGCATCAGAACCCATTGCGCCCATTGCTATCCCGATATCAGCCCTGCCGAGAACCGGTGCATCATTTATGCCATCCCCGACAAATGCCAGTTTCTCGTCATTGCTCTTTGTTTTCAGGATACTTTCGACTTTCTCAACTTTATCGGATGGCAGAAGCTCACTGTAAACTTCCTCAATGCCAAGCTCCTTTGCAATTTTCTCCGCAGTTGCTTTTCTGTCTCCTGTGAGCATTACAGTCTTTCGTATTCCTGCAGCTCTGAGTTTTCTTATTGCTTCTGCAGCGTTTGGTTTTACGACATCGGAGATGACAATGTGTCCTGTATAAGCTCCGTCTATCGCCACATGGACAATTGTTCCGATGCTGTGGCAGGGTATCGAGCGGATGGAAAGATATTCCATCAGACCTTCATTTCCACATGCGACAGTGTGGCCATCGACTGTTGCTATGATGCCTTTGCCGCTTATTTCCCGTACATCAGATACCCTTGTCCTGTCGATTTCCCTGCCATATTCCTTTTGCAGGCTCTTGGCGATAGGGTGGGATGATGAACTTTCTGCAAGTGCGGCATACTCAATTATCTTTTCGTTCTCGATGGTGTTGTGATGGATTCCATTCACCTCGAAAACCCCCTGTGTAAGCGTTCCTGTTTTATCGAAGACGACAATCTTTGTCTTTGATAGCGTCTCCATGTAGTTTGAACCTTTTACAAGGATTCCTGCATTGCTAGAGCCGCCAAGGCCTGCAAAGAATGAAAGCGGTATTGAGATAACAAGCGCACACGGACAGCTGATGACAAGGAATGTCAGGGCTCTGTATATCCAGCTCTCCCATGCTGCATCCAAGCCTACAGCAATCCTCACAACAGGTGGTAGTATTGCCAATAGAAGTGCACCAATACAGACTGCCGGAGTATAGATACGTGCAAATTTCGAGATGAAATCCTCCGATCTGGATTTCCTCGAACTTGCATTTTCAACAAGATCGAGAATCTTTGAAACCGTTGATTCTCCGAATTCCTTTGTTGTCTTTATCTTCAGTAGTCCTGTGATATTGATTGACCCTGATATGATTTCATCACCGCTTTGTACCTCTCTGGGAAGGCTTTCGCCTGTAAGGGCCGCAGTGTTGAGCGTGGAGTTTCCTTCTATGACAATACCATCAATAGGAACTTTTTCTCCCGGCTGCACGATTATGGTGCTGCCGATTCCTACATCATCGGGATCGACTTTCTCGAGCTTTCCATCCTTTTCTATATTCGCATAGTCCGGGCGGATATCCATCAGTTCCGTTATGTTCTTTCTGCTCTTGCCGACAGCATAGCTCTGAAAAAGCTCTCCGATCTGATAGAAGAGCATTACCGCAATTGCTTCTGTGTAATCACCGGAATTCTCATAGATGGCAAGTGCAAATGCTCCGACTGTAGCCGTTGCCATCAGAAAGCATTCATCGAGAACCTGTCCTCGGATAATGCCTTTGAATGCTTTAATGAGGATATCATAACCAACAATGAGGTAGGGTATGATATAAAGCACAAGTCTCAATGCCCCTGATGATGGTATGAAGAAAAGGGCAACCATCATCAAAAGGGAAATAATGATGCGGATAAGCATCAGCTTCTGTTTCTTGTTCATCTTCAGATATAGACCTCAGCGTCACTTTCGACTTTCTTGCAGTTCTTTCTCACATTCTCCATTACAGCTTTTCTGTCAGCTGTATCTTCGAATTCAACTATCATTCTCTGCATCATGAAATTGACCGTACAGTCTTTCACACCCTCAGTTTTCTTTGCCGCATTTTCCATCTTGTTGGCGCATGCAGCGCAGTCAACCGCTATGTTATATGTCTTCTTCATATATCCTCCAAAACAATTAAACAAATGCTTAATTGTTGATTTGATGTTATATCCTTACCCATCATCTGTCAACAGAAAAGAGAATACAAAAGACGAAAAAAATCTCCCCAACATAAAGAAGGGGAGTGTTATTAAAGCTGATGAGTTAATCAGACAGCTGGTGTTTCTTCTGTAACTGGTGTCAAAGTACCAGTAATTTCACCTGTCATACTTAATGTAAGATTTATATTAAGTGCGCCATTTTCACCTTTTGTAATTGTGACTGGCACGTTCTCGCCCAAAGCGGCCTGAACACCTTCTAATTCAATTGTCCATGAAGTATCTGTATATTCATTTTTCACTGTAGAAACACCGTCATCGGATGAACTAATCGGTATACCACCCATTATGTTAACGTTAATTGAAAAACTTGAACTTGTGATTTCAGCTTCTACCGAAAAGTCACTACCATATACATTGATAGAACCTGTGTAATTTCCCTCTGCCCAGTCTGGAGCATATGGTTTACTCTCTGGGTTACCACTACATGAAGCAAAAAGCATTGCAATTATACAAATAACTGCAACGATACTAAGTTTTTTCATTTTTCTCTCCTTTCGTTTCCCTTAATTCGAAAACCACGGCAAGTATATCATAAATAACGAACAAAGCAATGGTAAGGTGTTAGTTATCTTCATATTCGGCTTTTGTATTTGCATCAAAAGTGGAGTATAGCTATATTTTTCATTAATGAATAATGCATCATATCCATCATTACCTCATGATCATGGCCAGTCTTTTGAGAAAGAAGTGGGACATTGCATGCCTCCTAGTGAGAATTTCAGGACACTTGCAGATATCTACAAGGAACTGGGTGATGAAAGCCGTCTCAGGATATTTTGGCTTCTCTGCCATTGTGAGGAATGCGTTATAAACATATCTTCGATGGTGGATATGTCCAGTCCTGCTGTTTCTCATCATCTCAGACAGCTTAAATCCGGAGGCCTTATCGAGAGCAGGAGAAGGGGAAAAGAAGTCTATTACAAAGCAGCCGACACTGATAAAACACGTCTTCTTCACTCCATGATTGAAAGCATGATGGAAATCGCATGTCCTTGGGGAAAACAGTGAGTTTTTCTATTAACCAACTGCTATAAGAAGAGCGTTATCCAATATATTTGTGATACTTCATTCATCGATTTTACAGTCAGTTTTATCTTTTAAGTAAGATTTCTTAAATTGCTTCTTCTAGTTAATTCATTATTACATATAGTGTTAATTCTTTTGATGATTATTTGTTATGCAATTTTGTTAAAAATTTGTTAATTAACAGAGATTTAACATTACTGAGCTTATTACTTAATTCTGATTCATTAATATGCACTCCAGAAAACGAATAAGGGCAAAAGCCCATAGGAGTCTGAAATGAAGAAGATTTTCACTATCATGCTTGTTGCAGTACTTGCAATGACTGCAGTTTTCGCATCTGGCGCTGAGGAGAGCGCAACTGTCTCTACAGACGGTTCTACATCAATGGAGAAGGTCATCCTTTCTCTTGCAGAGCAGTATATGGCTGACAACCAGGGTGTGAATGTTACATATAATCCAACAGGAAGTGGTACAGGTATTACAGCAGCTCTCGAGGGCAGATGTGATATCGGACTTTCTTCTCGCGCTCTTTCTGATGATGAGATCGCAAATGGTCTTACTCAGACAATCATCGCACTTGATGGAATTGCAATCATCGTAAATGCAGATAATCCTGTTAGCGACCTCTCAATCGATCAGATTGCAAAGCTTTACACAGGCGAGATCACAAACTGGAGTGAAGTAGGTGGTGCAGATGTTCCAGTTGTTCCAGTTGGACGTGAGGCAGGTTCTGGTACAAGAGATGGTTTTGAGTCCATCACAGGTACAGAGGATGTCTGCAAGTACAGCCAGGAGCTTACATCCACAGGTGCTGTTATCACAGCAGTTTCCCAGAACCCAGGTGCTATCGGATATGCATCTCTTGCAAGCAACCTTGAGTCTGTAAAGACAGTTACAGTTGAGGGCGTTGCTCCTTCTGAGGCTACTGTAAAGAGCGGTGAGTACAAGATCCAGAGACCATTTGTATTCGCAACTAGCTCATCAACTCCGCTTTCTGAAGCTGCTCAGGCTTTCTATGATTACTGCGTAAGCGCAGACGCTGCTTCCATCATCGCAGGAGCTGGCGCTGTTCCTGTAGCAGAGTGATTACTGAGGTTCTCAGGAAATGAATCTTAAAGAGTTCTTCGCCCAGAAGGGGTATAAGGATAACCCCAGAAGGCTGATAGAAGATATGATTCATCTGTTGTTCCTGGTCCTCGGACTTGTCGCGGTCGGTTCGGTTCTGGTCATCACAATCTATCTTGTGGTGTCCGGCCTGCCGGCCATCTTCAAGATTGGGCCCATTGAGTTTTTATTCGGAACCCGCTGGGCCTCGACGGCTTCGGAACCGGAGTTTGGTATTCTTCCATTCATCCTTACATCAATCTACGGCACAGCAGGTGCAATTATAATAGGTGTGCCTATTGGCTTTTTTGCCGCAGTATTCCTTGAAAAAATGGCACCTAAGAAGGTCCGCGAAGTGATGGAGCTCTGCATCGGTGTTCTTGCAGGTATTCCATCAGTTGTATATGGTCTTGTCGGTATGACAATTCTCGTGCCAGGTATCAGAATACTTTTCGGAGTTCCTGATGGTGCAACGCTTTTTGCCGCAATCATAGTGCTTGCAGTCATGATTCTTCCATCTGTTATCAATGTCTCCCTTTCTGCAATTCATGCAGTTCCAAGGGAGTATGAAGAAGCATCACTTGCACTTGGAGCCACCAGCACAGAGACATATTTCAGGGTAACTGTTCCTGCAGCGAAAAGTGGTATATTCACAGCTATAGTCCTTGGTATCGGAAGAGCAATCGGAGAGGCAATGGCCATCATGATGGTTGCTGGAAACGTTGCCAACATGCCATCGCTTTTCAAGTCAGTAAGATTCCTTACGACTGCTGTTGCGTCTGAAATGTCATATTCATCTGGATTGCAGAGAGAAGCTTTGTTCTCAATTGCGCTGGTTCTCTTCTTGTTCATCATGATAATCAACGCAATCCTCAACATGCTTAAGTCCGGGGGAGAGAAGAAATGATAGAGAGAATTTCGGGTAAAAGACTATTGTGGTGTACGCTGATGAAGGGGCTTTGTATCATTTCTCTTGTCATTGTCACGGCCCTTACGGTTTTCATGCTTGGCTATGTGCTTTTCCGCGGGGTTCCTCACATTACATCGGAGCTTCTATTCACAAGCCCAAGTATGCTCCGCCAAACAATTGGAATTCTTCCGGATATCCTGAACACGATTTATATTGTCATTACAACGCTCATCATAGTCCTTCCAATCGGAGTAGGTGCTGCAATTTACCTCAACGAGTATGCGACTAACAAAAAAGTCGTGGAGGCTATTGAGTTCGCTGCAGAGACACTTTCAGGTATTCCTTCAATCATCTATGGTCTTGTCGGTATGCTTGTCTTCGTTCAGTTCTGCTCTTTTGGCACATCCCTTCTTGCTGGTGCCCTTACCCTTGTGATCATGAACCTTCCTACCATCATGAGAACAACACAGGAAAGCCTCAAGACAGTGCCTGAAAGCTACAGGGAAGGAGCGTTTGCTCTGGGAGCTGGAAAGTGGAGGGTTATCAGGACTGTAGTACTTCCGACATGTATCAATGGAATCATTACAGGCTGTATTCTTTCCATCGGAAGAATTCTCAGTGAATCTGCAGCCCTTCTTTTCACAGCAGGATTCGCACACAACGTCAATGGATTTATCAAAGGTATGGGAAGTGCCGGCGCGACACTCACTGTAGCTCTCTACGTTTATGCAAGCGAGAGAGGTGAGTTTGATATCGCATTCGCTATTGCGGCAATTCTCATGGTACTTACGGTCATCATCAACATTGCCACCACATATATGGGCAAGTTGATGGAAAGGAGAAATGGACAGTGACAATCATAGAGACAAAGAACCTGGATCTCTGGTATGGGAACATGCAGGCTCTGAAAAAGATAAATCTCAGTATGGAAGAGAAGAGCATTACTGCTTTGATCGGTCCTTCCGGATGCGGTAAATCAACATTCCTCCGCACACTTAACAGAATGAACGATCTCGTTCCTGGTGTTCGCATCGAAGGTGAGGTTCTTTATAACGGAGAGAACATCTTTTCCCCGAAAGTTGATGTTAATGGACTCAGGTATGAAGTGGGTATGGTTTTCCAAAAGCCTAATCCTTTCATGATGAGTATCTATGACAACATCGCATATGGTCCTCGCACACATGGAATCAGGAGCAAGGTCAAGCTTGATGAGATTGTGGAGAAGGCTCTTGTTGATGCAGCCCTTTTCGATGAAGTGAAGGACAGGTTGAAAAAGAGCGCTCTCGGTCTTTCAGGTGGTCAGCAGCAGAGACTCTGCATTGCACGTGCACTTGCTGTAGAGCCGAAAGTCCTTCTCATGGATGAGCCTACATCCGCACTTGATCCTATTTCCACTGCAAAAGTCGAGGAGCTTGCGATGAGTCTTTGTGACAGATATACAATCATCATTGTCACTCACAACATGCAGCAGGCACTCAGAATTGCACATAAGACAGCTTTCTTCCTCCTTGGTGAGGTTATAGAATATGATGATACGGAGAAGATTTTCTCCAATCCATCCGATTCCAGAACGGAGGATTACGTTACAGGAAGGTTTGGTTGATATGAGAACTAGATTTGACAGCGAACTTGAGACACTTTATGTCAGCATGATAAAAATGGGTTCTCTTACGGAGGACACACTCACAGCCTTGCAGGAAGCCTTGGCAGGAAAGAGCCGCGAAAGACTGAAGATGATTGCGGATATTTCCCACGAAATAGACGAGAAGGACAGAGAGATTGAAGCTCAGTGCCTTCGTCTGCTTCTGAGAAGACAGCCTGTGGCAAAGGATCTGAGGACGATTTCTTCAGCAATGAAGATGATTTACGATATTGAACGCATTGGTGACAATGCTGTGGATATCGCAGAGATTCTGCCATTCATCTCTTCTGAGGAGATTACGGTCCGTGTTGGTCTTGACAGGATGATTGAGACTGTAATCGGCATGGTGACAAATGCAATAGATGCATTCGTGCATTCTGATGCGGCAAAGGCCTCTGCCGTTATTGCTGAAGATGATGTTGCTGACAAGGCCTTTGTGGAGGCCAAGCAGATGGTGACGGAGATGATCAGGGAAGGAGACAAGGATGCCCAGGAAGCTCCTGATCTTCTTATGATCGCGAAATACCTTGAGAGAATGGGCGACCATGCAGCTTCCCTTGCTCGCTGGGTCCTCAATTCTCTTGATGCTTCAGGTGACTGGATCAATAATCCGGTAAAGGTTGAATGAAATGATTTACCTCGTTGAGGATGATCCTTCGATCAGAAAACTTGTAAGTTATGCCCTCAAGGGAGCTGGTTATGAGGTTGAATCATTTGAATCCGCAGAGGAGATGAATGCTGCAGCAGGAAAACAGAATCCTGAGCTTTATCTTCTGGATATCATGCTGCCGGGAAAATCCGGACTGGAGATTCTCTCTGAAATCCGCTCATCATCTGTATTGAGGGATATCCCTGTCATCATGCTTACGGCAAAAGGTACTGAGTATGATAAGGTTCTTGGCCTCGACAGCGGAGCTGATGATTATATATCGAAACCGTTTGGAATGATGGAGCTTTTGTCTCGTATCAAAGCAGTGCTGAGGCGTGCAGAACGGCAGAAGCAGCGCGATGATATTTCCTGGGGTGGAATTTCCATCTCTCCATCATCGCATACTGTGCGTGTAAACGGTTCAAAGGCAGAGCTTACATTGAAGGAGTTCAACCTCCTTCTTTATCTGATGGAGAATGAGGGAATCGTTCTTGACAGAGACAGTATTCTCAACACTGTCTGGGGATATTCATTCGATGGTGAAAACAGAACTGTTGACGTGCACATCCGCCATTTGAGGGAAAAACTCGGAGATGAAGGACTTCGCATAGAGACAGTCAAGGGCGTAGGTTATAGGTTTAGAGGACACGATGAATAAAAAGATATTCCAGACGGTTTTTCTTTCGATTCTGCTCACACTTGTGCTAGTGCTTGCAGTCTCAATTTCCGTCTTCTATACAACATATGAAAATAGGATAGAGGAGGATCTCTCATCAGAGCTCAGGTTCCTTGTTTCCGCAGCTGAAAACGGTATCGATATCACTTCTCTGTCAGTGCCTGGACACAGAATTACTATTATAGGGGCCGATGGAACGGTGCTTTTTGAAAGTGAGACTGATCCTGACATGATGGAGAACCATCTGGAAAGACCGGAGGTTCAGGCTGCAATTGTTTACGGTTTTGGTGAAGATACAAGAGAAAGCCATACGCTTCTTGAGAATCTTCATTATGCTGCAGCAAGACTTGCAGATGGCCGTATTCTCCGTCTTTCGGTTCCTGCTGACAACCTGTTCTCCTTCATTCTTGAGATGATGCTCCCGATGGCTCTGATTCTCATACTTCTGCTGATTTTCTTTGCCTGTTTTTCGATGCGTGCTGCCAGGAGGATTACGGATCCTATCAACTCGATAGATCTTGAACATCCTGAAAAGAGCGATGAGTATGAGGAGCTTTCTCCTCTTCTTTATCGCATTGCAAAACAGCAGGTGACGATAAGGGAACAGCTTGAGAGTGCAGAGCGCCGTACCCATGAGTTCAGTATTATCACGGATAATATGTCTGAAGGTCTTGCCGTCATTGACAAGGAAATGAGGCTTCTTTCGGTGAACAGGGCTGCATACAGGCTTTTTGATTCAGAACCTGTTCATGCAGGGGATTCAGTACTTGCAGTGAACCGTTCAGACCTCTTTTCCTCTGTTGTGACAGATTCGCTTTCCGGAAAGAGGGCAGAGACAATAATAGACAACAAGACCAGAACGCTGCAGATTATTGCATCCCCAGTGTTTGAAGGAGAAGCTGTTTCCGGTGCTGTCATCATTATCATGGATATTACCGAGAAGTCGGAAAGGGAGAGACTGAGACGGGAATTCACAGCCAATGTCAGCCATGAGCTGAAGACACCTCTCACTTCCATTTCAGGTTTTGCCGAGCTTCTGAAAAATGGTGGTGTTCCGGAAGAGACTGTGAAGGATTTTGGAAAGGAAATCTATGAGGAGAGCCAGCGTCTCATTGCGCTTGTACACGATATAATAAGGCTTTCAAAACTCGATGAAGGCGACAGCGAGGAGACGCTGCAGCGTGTCTCTGTTTCCGAAATTGCTGCGGATGTTGTCTCCAGGCTCAGTAAACGTGCAGAGAGTTTTGGGGTAAAGCTTTCCTTCCACAAAATGGATGACGGATTCATAAACGGTTCGGATGTCCTTCTCGATGAGCTCATTTCCAACCTTGCGGATAACGCCATCAAATACAACAAGCGTGGCGGCTGTGCAGATGTTTCTGTTGCTCGTAGTGGAGAGGAGGTAATCCTCACTGTTAAGGATACAGGAATTGGTATCCCGGATGAGGATAAGGACCGCGTGTTCGAGCGTTTTTACAGAGTGGATAAATCACGTTCAAGAGCATCCGGAGGTACGGGACTTGGCCTTTCGATTGTACGGCATAGTGCAATCTCGCTACACGCTTCAATCTCATTGCAATCGAAGCTTGGAGAAGGCACGGAGATAACGGTCCGTTTTCCCGCGCTCTGAATCTTGATCCAGATTATTCAGTCCGTCAGAGATGGCGGACTTTTTTCTTTCATAGACAAATCAGAAATCGCTAAAATCATGTGTTTTTCCATGCTTTCTGTCCCTTCTAGTGAATAATCACTATGCAAAAAACAGCACTGGTCGTTTGACTTGGGATAAAGGCAAGGTACAATCTTAGGTGTTGAATCAACAAGAAAGGGGAATTAATTCTTATGAAATTCAAAGAAACACAGCCATGGAAATTCCTCGATGAATTCCGTGGTAAGGAATTTGAAGGCCAGTGGCCTGATATCAAGACAATGTTCCATATCTCATGCCTGAGGTATCCAGATAACCTTTGCTTCCGTGCTTTTTCTCCAAAGGAAGAGACGTTCACATACAAGGAAGCAGAAAAGAAGATTAAAGAGGTTTCATACTATTTACTTTCAGAAGGTGTTAAGAAAGGCGATAAAATCGCTGTCTCCGGAAAGAACAGTCCGGAATGGGCCATTGCCTATCTTGGAGTGATTTATGCGGGTGCTATCGTTGTACCTCTCGATTATTCACTCAAGGATCAGGAGATGGAACATCTCATTTCCTTTGGAGGTGTTTCCAGGCTTTTTATCGACAAGGAGCGTATCAGCCGCATAAATGCTGACTGCCTTGTGGCAAAATATTCTCTCGAGCCCTCCGACGACAATATCTTCGTCCTCGATATGAATGGAGAGGAGAGGGAAGCTGAGAAGGCTGATGTGAAGGAGACTGCTGCCATTCTCTTCACATCCGGTACGACAGGAACCCCGAAAGGCGTCATGCTTTCGCATGAGAACCTCGTCTCGGATTGTTATCTTGCGCAGGGAAACATGAATATCTATTCAACGGATGTTTTCTATGCAATTCTTCCAATTCACCATGCCTATACAATGCTTGCAGTTTTCTTCGAGTCTTTCTCCGTAGGTGCTGCAACCGTATTTGGCAAGAAACTCGTGGTTTCCCAGATTCTCAAAGAACTCAAGGAAGGCCATGTGACGATGTTCCTTGCCGTCCCGATGCTTTTCAACAAAATGATAGCCGCTCTTATGGCCGGTGTACGTAAAAAGGGAATTGTCGTATACGGTCTTATAAGGGGAATGATGGGTGTTTCCGGAGTAATTAAAAAGGTCTTCGGTGTAAATATCGGGAAAAAGATGTTCGGCTTCTTGCTGAAAAATCTTTCCCTTGAGGATAACAGAATCTGTATCTGCGGAGGTGGCCCGCTTCCGGCATCTACATTCAAGATGTTCAACGAGCTTGGCATCGACTTTGTACAGGGTTATGGACTTACAGAGACTTCCCCGATTACCCATCTCAATCCGACTGAGGCATATATCGAGACATCAGTTGGACGAAGAATCCCTGGATGTGAGGTGAAGATCGTGGATCCGGACAGTGATGGAAACGGTCTTATTTACATCAAGGGTTCGATGGTTATGCAGGGTTATTACAACAACAGGGAAGCTACAGAGGAAGTACTTTCCGATGATGGATGGCTTAATACCGGCGATGTCGGTCATCAGGATGAGAACGGTTATCTTTACCTCACTGGAAGAAAGAAGAGCGTCATAGTTACAGAAGGCGGCAAGAATGTCTTCCCTGAGGAGATTGAGGATCATTTCCAGCTTTATGATGATATCGATCAGGTATGTGTCATCGGCTATCTCTTTGATAAAGCGATGAAGAGCGAGGGAATCAGGGTCCTGATTTATCCTGCCGAGAAGTATTCAAAATCCGTCGGTGGAGACAAAGCCGTGATCGAAAAGCATATGGCAGAGATTGTCGAAGAGGTCAACAAGGAGCTGCAGAGCTATAAGAAGATCACAAAGATTACTGTCGTTGATGCCCCGATGCCTATGACGAGTACAAAGAAAATCAAGCGCTTTGAAGTCAAGGCAATGTACGACGAAGACTGATTATATTTTCCAGCCTTTTCAGAAGAGATTCTGAGAAGGCTGACGATAATTTGCAGGGAGACTTGCAAAACTGCCGTTATGGCTTTATCTTTCGTGTGTTATGGAACTCAAGAGTTATCAGAGAGCATTCCTGCGCTCGCAGGCACAGCAGCTCGATCCAGTTGTATATGTAGGAAAGGATGGCTTTACCCCTGGAGTGGTATCTGCCCTCGATAATGCCCTTACAGCCCATGAGCTTGTAAAGGTAAGATTCACAGCTTCAAAAGATGAAGTGAAAGAGATTTCCTCCTCCCTTGAAGCAGCTACTTCATCAAAGCTTATTGCAATCACTGGCTTCACTGCTGTCTTCTTCCGCCAGGATCCTGAGTCATCAGAACGTATCTACAGAATCTGACGGATTTGCCTTTTTCATTTTGATTTGTTACAATAATAACAATAAAGAAGGTGTTGCTCCCGCTTTTGCGGGGTGTCACCAGGAGGGGTTGCGGCCGTGATGGGCCGTCCTGAAATCAATTATGAGAAAGGAAATCATCTACATTAGAGCAGTCACTCTGATCTGCTTTGCGTTCGGTGTGCTAGGTATAGCCGCAGCACTTATTTCCGGTTCTTCCTCGATGTTTTTCGATGGAATGTATTCGATGGTACAGTCTGTATTCATCCTTCTTTCCGGTTTCATTGTCCGTCTTATTGGGCGAAAGGATGATGAATATTACCAGTTTGGATATGCGGCTTTCGAGCCTTTCTATATCATCATCAGAACACTGGTACTTCTTACCATGAATTCGATTCTTGCTTCTGAAGCCGTGGAATCACTGTTTCACGGAGGCCGCCGTGTCGAAGCTTCAATCGGTCTTGCTTTTACCATACTCTCAATCGTTGGTTGCACCGGTGTCTATTTCTTCCTGAAAAGGGAAGCAAAAAAGCTCAATTCTCCGCTTCTGAAAGCAGAGTCCAGGAGCTGGCTCAATGACATCCTGATAAGTGTCGCTGTGCTTGTGTCCTTTGCTGTTATGGCTGTTTTCGACAGAATCGGATTGTCTGAAGAGGCTATGATGATAGACCCTATCATCACAGTGGCTTTCGCTATTTCCCTTCTTCCTCCGCTTCTGAAACAGATGATTACAAGCGTAAAAGATCTTCTGGATGCCGCGCCGCCAAAGGATGCTCAGGAGAGATTGGGTACTGTGATGGAGAAGTATTCTTCGATTTATGGCTTCTCCGATTATGAAATCTACTCATCAAACAGGGGCAGGACAGTCCTTTCCACAATCCATGTGATTCTCTCTGAAGATCTTCCTGTAAGCAGGTTGGATTCGATGAGGAAGACTATGCTGAAGGAAATAGTTGAGACCTGGCCTTGGAGCGATACGGATATCGTGTTCACAATTGATCCAAGCTGGATGAAATATGCCGTTCCTTCTGCATATGGTACTGAATTGTCTGTCTGATACTTATCATTTCCGTTTCTTCTGCTAAAATGCATGCATGGTTGATGCATTACTTGAGATACTGGAAACACAGGAGAATGAACTCCGTTTCAAGGAAGTTTCATTCTCCTCCCTTCATGAAATAGGTGAACGTCTTCTCTTTCTTGCCGGTGAGCGTGGAGGAAAGGTTTATGTTCAGATAAGAGTCAGTGGTGATGTTGTTTACGCATCTGCTATGGATGGCACCTCGCGTAATAATATTGTCTGGGCAAGACGCAAGGCAAATACAGCAGAACTTGCAGGAAAGAGTTCTCTTCGTGACGGGCTTATTAACAGGGCAAAGGGAAGAACTCTTTCAGAAAGAGGACTTTCAGAAACCGATTACACAGAGGAAGGAGGCTCTTTTCCACTCCTCCTTGAAAGTGGTGTTACGATAGGTTCTTTTACAGTTTCAGGGATGAAAAGCGAGGAGGACCATCAGCTTATTGCCGATGTGCTTTCCGAGCATCTTGGGAAGAAAATACCTTCTGTTCTTCCTTGTTTTCAGATAAGCTTGTAAAAATATTTTGCTCATTGTCTGATTTTCTGTTAAATTTAGCCTGTACATTTATTCCAGGGCAACCTGGATAGAGGATTGAAGCATGTATACACCATTTTTGTTTAGCACTTCTGAGCAGGAACTTCATTATGTCCTCTTGCATAAGAAAGCGACTGAGGCGTTTCCGCTACACTGGCACGATGAGATTGAGATTTCCTACGTGGATAAAGGAAAGCTTGAGCTTTTTCTGAATGGAGAGAATCTTATCGTAAAGCAAGGAGATGCCGTTTTTATCAACTCCGGCGATTGCCATTATTATCTGCCCTCAGATGCAGAGTTGACTTCTGTGATTTTCTCTCCGGACATTCTTGCCGGAACGCCTGGTAGTGCCGCTTTGATTGCGTCCATCAGAGAACGCCTTGGAAAGAATTCAAAGACCACAGAGAAGTGGAAGCATGACGATGTGGAAATACTTAAAAGCATTTTGTCATATCTGGAAGCTCTGGATAAATCCACTTTCTCTTATGAGCTTTTAGTCAGGTCTGCAGTATTCCGCCTGATTGCCATGATTGCAGATGAGAGCATTAATCCGCTGTCCCAGCTTTCTTCTGGAATAGAGTGCAGTAAGGTACGTAACAGGATTGGAGATGTATTCAAGTATATTGAAGAGCATTACAAAGAACCGATGACGCTTCCTGAAGCAGCTGCGGCTTCTGGTTATGTGCCTACATATTTTTCTCGTGTATTCAAGAACTGTACTGGAATGACATTCTATGATTACCTCACGGTTTTCCGTGTCAGAAAAGCCGAGATACTTCTGGTGAACACAAATGACAGCATTGCCAATATTGCAGCATCTTCAGGATTCAGCAGCGTCAAGACATTTGACAGGGTGTTCAAGGAACAGCTTGGAATATCTCCATTGAAATTCCGGAAAATGCATGGTTCCTCTAAATCAGGACGCCGGAAGAAGTAAGGAAGGAGGCTGTGTCCTCCTTTTCTTTTTACCTTCCTCTGCCTATCTTCTTTTAGAGGAGTTCTTATGCTTGAACTTAAAAATATATATTGGAGCACTCCAGATGGACGCTCTGTGATCCGTGATGTCTCTCTTACTATCCCTGATAGCGGTATGACGGTGATCACTGGTCCTAATGGCGGTGGAAAGACAACGCTTGCAAAGATAATTGCAGGCATTGAGACTCCCCAGGAAGGAAGAATCATCTTCCAGGGGGAGGATATAACGGGCCTCGATGTGACAGAGCGTGCCAGAAAAGGTATCAGTTATGCTTTTCAGCAGCCTGTCAGGTTCAAAGGCATCACTATTAGATCACTTCTTGAAATAGCCTATGGTGGCAAGCTCGATGAGAGTGCACTGTGTGCTCTTCTTTCGAAAGTCGGACTTTGTGCCAAAGACTATGAAGACAGAGAAGTGAATGCATCGCTTTCTGGCGGAGAAATAAAACGTGTTGAGATTGCCTCAGTTCTTGCACGCAGGGCAAAGCTCACTGTCTTTGATGAACCGGAGGCTGGAATAGATCTTTGGTCTTTTGAAGGACTTATTGAGGCTTTTCAGGAAATCAAAAAGAATCCAGACAGGGCAGAGATCATCATCTCTCACCAGGAAAGGATACTTTCTGTTGCAGACAGAATCATCGTGATCGAGAATGGCTGTGTCAAAAGCGAGGGAAGCCGTGATGAGGTCCTTCCGACAATTATATCCTCTTCCCATTGTCCTGCCTGTCCTAAACCTGTTGTGAAGGGGGTAAGCCATGCAGAACACAACTGAAGAAATACTGAAGATAGTTGCAGACTGGAAGGGATCTTTCTGTGGAGCTTATTCAATCAGGGAAAATGGAAAGGGTATTGCCAGAATGAGTACTGAGCATGTCCACATCGAACCGAAGAAGGATAAGCCTGGATTGGATATTATTATCGATGACGGTACGAAAGGTGAGAGTCTTGCTATTCCTGCATGTGTAACCCATGGAAATGTAGATGACCTTGTCTATAATGATTTTTACATTGGTTCAGATTGCGATGTGACTATTATTGCCGGGTGTGGTGTGCATACGGATAATGGAGAACCCGCAAGGCACAATGGCATTCACAGGTTTTTTATCAAGGACAGGTCCAGTGTCAAATATCTTGAGAAACATGTAGGCCTTGGTAAAGGACTAGGAAGAAAGACTATTGATCCGATAACGGAAGTTACTCTTGGTGAGAATAGTACAATGGAGATGGATACATCGCAAATTGGAGGTGTCACAGATACTCGTCGTATAACAAGGGGCACAGTCGGGAATGGAAGCAGTCTCATTATCCATGAACGACTTCTGACAGAGAAGAATCAGAGCGCGACAACAGAGTTTTCAGTAGATATGAATGGAGAAGACAGCTCTATTGATCTGATTTCTCGTTCTGTCGCAAAAGATGAGTCACATCAGTCATATCATTCTGTAATAAGAGGAAACGCAAGATGTACAGGCCACAGCGAATGTGATGCTATTATCACTGGGCATGGAACTGTCAGTGCATCTCCTCAGCTTGATGCGAATGACATAGATGCTTCTTTGATTCATGAGGCAGCTATCGGAAAGATTGCTGGTGAACAGCTTCTCAAGCTCAGGACATTCGGTTTGACAGAAGAGGAAGCAGAAGCTGAAATTATCAAAGGATTCTTAAGATGATTTATGGCCGGAGAAAATCTCCGGCTTTTCTAAAAATTAATGCACTCTCAATAACCCTTTTACTCTCATATGCTTTAATTACAACGTGCGTTTGATAAGCCATATTAGACTAAGTCTGTATATACTGAAGAATTCCCCAATGGGAATCATCACTTCGCTTTCGTATATCATTGGTAATATACAGCCAGATCTCTGTTTTACATCATATCTCTTGGGTGTTGAACCCGGAGATGAAAAACGCGGTCACAGCTATAGCACTGCCATGAAGAGAATCAGAGTACTTGAGAATTTGAAAGTTTCTAACAGAATTTTTGCCGCATATGTCCTTGGAAAAATTTCTCATTATGCAGCAGACAGCTTTACATTCCCTCATAATCAGACACTCTTCAGCGGTACTTTAAAAGAGCATATGAAGTATGAAAGGCTGCTTGATGATGTTCTTAGAAATGCTTTCAATATGCACAATGAAATACAGGAAAATGATATATCCGATGTTTCCTCTTTCTTAGCAAAACTGCATGAAAAGTATGAAAGACAAAAACCTTCGCCTCATAATGATGTTTCATATATCATACCAATAGCGTTAATGCTTGCAACTTCATTTAATTATGTCGCAAATCAGAGGCTAAAACGAACAATTGCAGTATTATAAGCACTGAATAACTAAATTGATACATGTTATTTATCATATAATAATTTATATAAATTATATAATAAAACTGTAATATCTATATCAGAAATAGCTTGGTAGACAATATTCCTATCCTCAGTACTATTGATTAAAAAGGTTGTCCAGATTCCTTTGACAAAAATACTTTGCTTGTATATCAGTAAATCGGATCTATCCAAAAACAAAACACAATTTTAATGAAATTAAATTTGATAAGATTTAAAGTTGGGATTTGAAGCATATGATTACAATATGGTAAATATTCATAAACAGCTAAAAGAATTATAGAATATTATTATAATCATATAATAAACCCCATTAAATAATATTGTTATTATATCAAATACATAGGCTTATTTTGGTTTATATAGTAGAGCGAAATCATATTCATATTTTCCTCGACAAAACGAATTTCAATTCTTGACAAATATCTACCGGGGGGGGGTAGCATATATCCAGAAAATCTAGTGGAGGAGAAGAATACGATGAAAAAGAAATCTATTCTTTTGACTTGCATCGTCGCAATCATGGCACTTGCTATGTTTGTAGGATGCGATAATGCACCGGTATTCCCCGATATGCCAAAATCGGTAAAGGGTGGATACCTTACCCAGACAGGAGTAATCCTTACTGGGCAGGAAGTGACAGCTGATAAGTTCACTCTTACTGTTGAATATGACAACGGAGATGAGCCAACTGTAATGCCTGCAACAAACATCCAGCTTGATGGAACAGGTAATGTTTTCGCAGTTGCAGGGCTTGATTCCGACAACAACCCTGTTGATACAGAGAAGCTTCTTGTTGCATTTACAGATGCAAACAGAATTGAGGCAACAGGATTCAAGGAGTCATATACAGTAGCAGAAGCAAAGGCAATCAAGCCATCTGACATCCAGGTAACAGCTTATTATGGAACAGATGGATCTGTTGCTCTTACATCTTCTGAGTTTACTGTTACATATGATACAACAGTACTCAAAGATGAACTTGTTTCTCCTTCTCATCCTACTGAGCAGGTTGAAATTACAGTTCATCCAACAGTTGGTGTAGCTAAAGATAACAGAGCTCTTGATGAGACATATGTAATCACAGTGAAGTATGCAGAAGCTGTAGAGCCAGAATATGCTATTGCCTCTGTTGATAGTGTAAAATTTGTAGATACAGCTATTCTTAAGGGTCTTGCATATGATGAAATTCCTGTACCATCTTTTGATGATGTAGAATTCAAGGTCACATATGATAATGGTGAAAAGACAGAAAATTATTGGGTAAAGCTTACAGAAGAATCAGGAGTCACACTCAGCTATGTAGATTCTGGAACAAAGCTTGAACTCAATAAAAAGAATCTCGTCAAAGATAATCGCTCATATGAAGTAAAGGCCGTATACAATGACGAATCGGTTAAGTTTGATGATACTGCAATTTCTGTAACTCAGGTTTCTGAGGTCAGGGTAATTCCAGTAGAGGGATACAAAGCACCTGTTTTCAAAGCTGGTGATGACTTTGTAGCTCCTGTTGCCGAAGATTTTGACGTAGTTCTTGCTTATGATAACGGTTCTTATGAAAGACTTGATGCTGCAGCAAAAGAGAATTTTGTATTCTCTTACGTAAAAGCAGATTCAGACGCTTATAAATCAGTTGATGAGTTTGTTGAAAAAGATGTTCTTGTTGTGAAGGCAGAATACATGGGTGTTGCAGGTTACTCTGCACAGACTATTACTGTTCTCCCAGAAGATGCTCCAGTACCACAGGCTATTAAAGCTGTAAAACTTGTACCGGCATATCAGGCTCCTGCAAAACAGTCGTATTATGATGTAAATACTATTAATCAGACTCTTACAATTGCTGCAATTGATTCTATTACAGTATCTTATGATAAGGGTGATGACCAGGTGATTACAGATGGTTTTACGTCAGGTAATCTGTCTGTTGAGTATTCTCTTACATCAGGATCTGTAACAAAGCTTGATAAGGATAGCCTTGTAAATACTGATACTATCTACATTCATGTAGTTTGGTATTATCTGGATTCAGAAGGTGAAGTTCAGACTCTCGAGTACTATGAACCTGTAGAGCAGCTCAATACTGCATATGCAAGTGCGCTTAATGTTATAGTTGACTATGATAAAGTTGCAGTAGGAACAGAGACTCCGATGTATGGAACTACATACAAATATACAGTTAACGCTGTTAATGTGTATGGTGTTGTTTCTACACTTAATGCAAATGAATATACAATTGATGGAACTCTTCCTGAGACTGTTACAAAGGCGGTTAGTGTACCTGTAAATGCATTCATCAATACTGCTGATGGCGAAAAGCTCATGACAGCAAATATTAGTCTTGTAGAACCTATGGCCTATATTTCAGCTGAAAAGCTTACGCTTGCTGTTGGTGAAGGAGAAGCAATTACTCCTTATCTTGTCGGAAGCAAGACAGCAAATCATTTCAATGATGACACAGCAAAGAAGTATGTTGTGACAGGCTATACTTCACATGGAGATGCAACTGTTACAATAAGATCGAAGGATGCTTTTGCCCTCCCGGTCTCTGAAATTAAAGAAGGTGAAAATTCTGTCTACGCTTATGTATCTTATGTTGATGAGAATGGTAGAACTCAGAATAATGTTCGGGTTGAATACAAGTATACAGGCGTTGCTTATACAGAGACTGATTCAATAGTTCTTGTTTCAACAGAAGATGGTTGTGATGAGATTGCTGAAGGTAAAATGTATTATGGAAAAGCATATGACCTTTCCAAGATTACATGGGATACAGAAGTAATCAAAGAGCATGGTGACGATGCAAAACTCACTGTAAAAGGATACTGCAAGGGTGATTATAAAGCAGGTGTAACAACACTTAAGCCAATGAGTGGTTCTTATACAGATAACTATGCTGGAACAATCAATTTTGTAATCGGATATACAAACAATCAGGGTGCCGAGGCTGAAAAGGTATTCCCAGTTACATTGACTGAGGCACCTAGAAACTGAGTTCTGCTAATTGTGAGACGTTGCAATTAACGAAATCTTGATAGCTGTTCCCGTTTTTTGGAACGGGGCAGCTAATTCTAGGAGGACGCTATGGAAGAAAACAACACGTCCCTCCGAGGTAGCAGAACAAGGATTCCGAATGCAAAACGACAGGAATGTCTGAAGCTCTTTGAACAGGGATACGGATACAAAAAGACCGCACAGCTCACAGAGCTTAACGTATATACGGTCCGTGAGTACAAGCGGAGATTCGCCTCCGGTGATAACACCTGGGCGAATCGGGGTGGAGGAAAAACCTTCGCTCGATGACAAAGGTAACGAAGAGTGTTCAACCTCTTCCAAAGTTTATCTATTGGCCTTTCCTTCTCCGGGAAAGGCCTTTTGGTCTCAGTATTTTTGACTTCCAAATACTAGAAACTCATATATGATTTGAACTGTAAGGAGGAATTACCGCGTGAAGACTGCGATAGTTACGGGTGGGGCTGGAAGTCTTGGTAAGGCAATATGCAAAAAGCTTGCTTCTGACGGTTTTATTGTTTACATGACAGATATCTCTGAGGAGAGGTGTCTTGATGCAATTAAAGAAATTCATCTCGAGAATGTACGTGCAAAGAAGCTTGACGTAACAGAGGAAGCTGACTGGATATCTGTTTATGATGATGTGATGTCGGAAGAGGGAAGTGTTGATGTTGTTGTGAATAATGCTGGTGTCAACATCCGTTTTGATATCGAGGAATGTTCTGTGGAGAACTGGGACAGAATGTTCCAGATAAACGTAAGAAGCATCTTTCTTTCAATAAAGCATGCTCTTCCCATTATGAAGGCACAGGGTGGTGGTTCGATAATCAACATATCCTCAGTTTGTGGCCTTGTTGGACACAGATATACCAATGAGTCTTATACAGCAACAAAGGGTGCTGTTACTTTGCTTACAAAAAGTGTTGCAGCTCGTTATGGGAAATTCAATATCCGATGTAATTCAGTTCATCCGAGTACAGTCAAAACGGAACTTGTGAATAATTTCCTGTCAGATCCTGAACGTATGAAAGAAAGAGTCGAAGAAGTTCCTCTTGGGCATCTTGCAACACCTGCTGATGTAGCTGCTGCCGTGTCATTCCTTGCAAGCGACGAGGCTGCTTTCATAAACGGTGTTCAGCTTCCTGTTGATGGTGGAACAAGCTGCGATTGATTTTGTATCAGTATTGCGGGCAGGGTTGTTTTCTGTCCGTGATGTAATAGTTTCTGGCACTTTGCCTTTTCCTTCTTCTTCGATAGAATCGAGGATATGAGAAAGTCTATAATCACAGTAGTTGGCAAGGATCAGGTGGGTATCATTGCCAGAGTATGCGCATATCTTGCAGATAATAACGTAAATATTCTTGATATCAGCCAGACAATCGTCGATGGTTTTTTCAATATGATGATGATTTGCGATGCAAACAACGCAAACAAGGAATTCCTTACTCTTTCCGATGAGCTTGAGGCCCTTGGAAAGAGCATGGGCTGCATTATAAAGCTTCAGAGAGAAGAAATCTTTGAAAGTATGCAGAGGATCTGAAGATGATCAATATCAATGAAGTAATCGAAACGAATACCATGATAGAGAAGGAGAACCTTGATGTGAGGACAATCACACTCGGTATTTCTCTTCTGGACTGTATTTCGGATGACGTTGATAAGCTCTGTGACAATATTTACAGAAAGATAACCACAGTGGCTAAAGATCTTGTCAAAACCGGCAATGAAATTGAACGTGAGTTTGCAATTCCTGTTGTGAATAAACGTATATCGATTACCCCTGTGGGGATTATTGGAGCTTCTGCCTGCAAGACTCCTGCTGATTTTGTAAAGATTGCGAAAATCCTCGATAAAGCTGCTGAAAAAGTAGGAGTGAATTTCCTTGGAGGCTATTCTGCTCTCTGTGCAAAAGGCATGACAAATGCAGAGAGAATGCTTATTGAATCAATTCCTGAAGCTCTCGCTGTCACTGAACGTATCTGTTCGTCCATTGCTCTTGGTTCTACAAAGACAGGTATCAATATGGATGCAGTTGCCCTTATGGGAAGGATAATAAGAGAAACAGCAGAGAAAACAGCTGACAGAGATTCAATAGGCTGTGCCAAGCTCGTTGTATTCTGCAATGCTCCTGATGACAATCCTTTCATGGCGGGTGCTTTCCATGGAGTTACGGAAACCGATGCCGTAATCAATGTAGGTGTAAGTGGACCTGGTGTTATCAAGCACGCTCTCGAAAGTGTGAAGGGTAAGGACTTCGAGATACTTGCAGAGACAGTTAAGAAGACAGCCTTCAAGATTACGAGACTCGGACAGCTTGTTGCTAAGGAAGCCTCAAAACGGCTAGGCATTCCTTTTGGTATTGTAGATCTCTCACTTGCTCCAACGCCGGCAATTGGGGACAGTATCTCCGATATTCTTGAGCTTATGGGACTGGAAAGAACTGGTGCTCCTGGTACGACAGCCGCTCTTGCACTTCTCAACGATCAGGTGAAGAAAGGCGGTCTGATGGCTTCGAGCTATGTTGGAGGACTCAGTGGATCTTTTATTCCTGTTAGCGAGGATCAGGGAATGATCAATGCCGTTAATGCCGGGGCACTCACAATTGAAAAACTTGAGGCAATGACATGCATTTGTTCTGTCGGCCTTGATATGATTGCTATTCCCGGAGACACAAAAGCAACGACTATTTCAGGTATCATTGCTGATGAGATGGCTATCGGCATGGTCAATCAGAAGACTACAGCCGTGCGTCTGATACCGGTTATCGGGAAAGGAGTAGGGGACACCGCTACATTCGGAGGCCTTCTTGGTTATGCTCCGATAATGAAAGTGAACAATTTCTCCTGTGATGATTTCATCGCTCGCGGAGGCAGAATTCCTGCCCCTGTTCACAGTTTCAAGAACTGATGCCAAGAGCCTGGGGCAAGCCTCAGGCTCTTAAAATTCTTTAAATTGTCTCCAGAGCTTTTCTCACATCTTCGCCGTGTGTGGCTGTGTTGACTCTCTTGAAGATCTTCTCGATCGTACCATCTTTCCCGATTATGTATGTTGTGCGGATGACTCCCACAGTCTTCTTTCCATAAAGAGTCTTCTCTCCGTATGCGCCATACATCTCCATCACCTTGTGTTCAGGATCTGAGAGCAGATGGAACGGAAGGTTGTGTTTTTCTCTGAATTTCCTGTGTGAAGCCGTGGTATCCGGACTTATTCCTATGACTGTGGCATCAAGCTTGCCCAGATCCTCTATTGAATCCCTGAGGGAGCAGGCTTCCTTTGTGCAGCCTGGGGTGTTGTCCTTGGGATAGAAATAGAGAACGACGCGCTGTCCTTTTAATGAAGAGAGTGTTATCTCCTCATCATTTTCATTCAGCAATGTAAAATCCGGAGCTTTTGAATCCTTTTCAAGCATTTTATCCTCCTCGTGGATTATAGCATCTTTTCTGTATTCTCCGTGAAGAATGCACGTAAGATTTGCCACCCTGTGGAATAATAGGATATATTTAAACTGTAAAAGGAGTTTACTTTTAAAGATGAATGAGAAAAAAGCAATTGTAATGAGGGACGTCAAACTCAGGGAAAATGTCCTGATGAAGAATGTCTATCTCTGGATGATACTAGGACTTGCTGTCACTGCAGGTATTTCATTTGCGGTTTCACAGTCAATCACGCTGATGAGATTTGTTCTTCTTAATCCGCTTGTGACAATTGGTATCTTCATAGCCCAGATTGTTCTTGTCGTGATGCTCTCTGGAAGAGTTGAGAGACTTCGCACAGGTTCTGCAATCGCACTGTTCCTTGGTTATTCTGCACTTACAGGCGTAACGCTTTCCTCGATATTCCTTGCCTATACAGGAACATCGATTGCCATCGCATTCGTATCTGCACTTTCCGTCTTTGCAGGTGGTGCAATCTACGGTGCAGTGACAAAGAAGAGCCTTAAAAGCTGGGGCGGTTTCCTGACAATGGGACTTTTCGGTTTGATCGTAGCATCGTTTATCAACCTGCTTTTTGCATCAAGCGGACTCAATTTCCTTGTTTCCATTGTTGGTGTTGTCCTCTTTACAGGTCTTACAGCATGGGATTCCCAGCGCATTGCTGACATGAATGCACAGTTTGGCCAGGATATGACAAATGAAGAGCTCACAAAGATCGGTATTCTTGGAGCACTCGATCTTTATCTCGACTTTATCAATATCTTCCTCTATCTCGTGAGGATTTTTGGTCGCAGTGACAACTAGACTGCTTTTTGAAGGTCCTGACACTCTTGTTTTCTGGAAAGAAAGCGGCATCCCATCGGTGCCGCTCAGGACCACAATCGATGGCCGTACATTGCTTTCAATTGCGGCCGCATATTATCCTGAAATCCGCTGCTGTCATGGTACGAATGAATGGGAGGGTGGGGTAATCCACCGTCTCGATAACCTTACAAAGGGTCTTGTCCTTATTGCCAGAAACCAGAAGGCATATGACGCCCTGATGCAACAGCAGAAGAAAGATATGATCCAGAAAGAATATAGAGCAACCGTAACCTCTGGCCGTTCTCTTGATGAGGGCTTTGAGGATTATCCTTACACGAATCCGTTTGATGGCGGTTGCCTTATAACCTCTTATTTCCGCTCATTCGGCCCTGGTGGAAAGAGCGTCCGCCCGGTTGTTTCCAATAAGCGTTATGCAGAAGGAAGAATCTATACGACGATGGTGGAAAAAGAAGAGGCTGATGTTCTTCGCTGTACAATCACCAGAGGTTTCCGCCATCAGATCAGAGCACATCTTGCATGGTCAGGCTATCCGATAAAGGGGGATACGCAGTATGGAGGAGAACCTTCTGACGATTTCGGTCTCGAAGCTGTTTCAATCAGTTATATTGAGCCATGTTCAGGTCGTAAGCTGACAATAACCGCTTAGCGTTCAACAGAGAATACGATTGTCCTGTTCTTGTAGATTATCACACGGTGTTCAAGATGCGCTTTGACAGCAGCTGCAAGCGTCCTCTTTTCAGAATCCTTTCCGACCTCTTTCAGTCCTTTGGGTGTAAGCTCATGATTCACTCTTATAACATCCTGTTCGATTATCGGACCCTGGTCGAGGTCTTCTGAGGCGTAGTGGGCAGTGGCCCCGATCATCTTTACTCCCCGTTCATATGCTCTGAGATATGGATTTGCTCCCTGGAATGCTGGCAGGAATGCATGGTGGATATTTATGATTTTCCCTCGCCATTCGTCGATGAAGTCTGATGAAAGGATCTGCATGTACCTTGCAAGGACCACCAGATCAATATCGAAACGCTTCAGGAGGTTTCTTATTTTCTCCTCCTGCTTTTCCTTTCCCTCCGTCATAGGAAAATAGTAATAAGGAATCCTGAACTGATTCGCCGCTATTTCCATATCAGGATGGTTTGAGATGATGAGCGGAATCTCCACATCCAGCTCTCCCTCCAGCTGTCTTGCAAGAAGGTCGTAAAGGCAGTGTCCTGTCTTCGATACAAGTATTGCCATCCTCATTTTGTAGTCTGACCAGTGACAGGACCATTCAAGGCTGAATTTATCGGCGAGTTCTGAAAATGCTTCCTCAAGCTCCTTTCTGGTCATTCTCATATCGCTGGCATCGAGTTCGATACGCATAAAAAAGCGTTTCTCATAGCTGTCAGTATGCTGCTGGCAATGGAGGATGTTGAAATCCCTTTCGGAAAAGAAATTAGTGACAGATGCAAGGATTCCCTTGCTGTCAGGACTCTGTATGAGGAATATGACTTTGATCAAAATGGCAAATCCTCCTCTTCAACTTCTTCTGTCTCCAGTTCAACTTCCTCCTCGGAAGTGACTTTCTCGACCTTCCTCTGGATCTCAGTAAGTGTCTTGGTCAGTTTCTTACCGAGTTCTGTCGCTTCTTCATACAGCTTGATTGCTTCCTCAAGCCCTGTATCTTCTTTTTTCAGGAGATCCGTAATCTCCTCCATTCTCTTAAGATCGCTTTCAAAACTCATATTCGTTCCTTCACTATGGATTTTATGCTTCCATCCATCATTCTTGTTATTATTTCATCGCCAGGTGCGGCATCTTCTGCTCTTCTGATTATCTTTCCTTTGCTGTTCATTGTTACTGAATATCCTCGGCTCAGGATTGAAAGAGGGGAGAGAGCCTCCGTTTCTCTCAGAAGTGCAGAAAGCCTCGATGAATTATCCTTTATCCTGATTCTTACTCTGTTTTCTATCTCTGGAACAAAGTCTTTCAGAAGGACACTGTATGTATTCATCTTATTTTCAATCAAAGCCCTCGATTCTGAAAGAAGTTCATCAAGTTTCTTCTCCTTATCTTCTAGCCTCTTTTTCATGAGGGTGTTTATACCATCCTCTGTATATAAAAGCGTGGTTTCTGCATTCAGCACCCTCAACTGCAGAAGTCTGCCAAGATCTGAAGTTGATGGTATCCTTCCACCCAATCTCAGTATCTTCTTTTCAAACTCTGCAAATGAATGTCTGCATTTCTCAAGCCTTGCAGCATAGTCTGATATCTTTTCATTCATTGCAGATAGGGAGAATGCGAGCGCTTTTTCAAGCCGTTCTCTCCGTCTGAATATTGTCTCTGTGACGAGCTCTGCAGCTGCAGATGGAGTGGGGGCTCTTTTGTCTGCAGCATAGTCGGAAAGAGGCCAGTCTATCTCATGGCCAACCGCGGAGATGATGGGAATAGATGAATCATGTATTGCTTCAATCACCACCGGCTCTGAAAAACATGAAAGATCCTCTGCGCTTCCGCCACCTCTGCCTACTATCAGCACAGAACAGGCATCAAAGAGATTTGCCTGTCTGATTCTCATCGCAATATTCTCTGCAGCCCCATCTCCTTGTACAAGGGTTGGGAAGATGATGATATCTAGAGATGGTGCACGTCTCTTTGTAATATTGAGAATGTCCCTAATGGCAGCTCCTGTGGGGCTTGTTATGACACCAAGCTTTTCAATTTCATCAGGAATCGGTTTCTTTCTGTCTTCATCAAAGTATCCGAGAGAGCGGTAATAGGCTTTTCTCTTCTCTATCATTTCCAGAAGCCCGCCATCTCCTTTCTTTTTCATTTCCCTGATGATGAAAGAAAGCTTACCAGTTTTTGTGTAGAATGAAAGGGATCCTTTTGCGACAACTAAATCACCATTTTCAGGCATCATCATCTGCATTTGGAAAGAACGGAACACGGCGGCGTCTATGGCTGCTGAACTGTCCTTCAATGTGAAATACCAGTGTCCGGAGGAAGCTGGCCTGAATCCTGATACTTCCCCTTCAATGCTCAGTTCATAGAAAAGCTCTTCAACAGTATCATGGATAAGACCATTTGCTTCTGAAACGGTAAGTGTTCTGTCGAAGATATCATAAGCTTTCATTGCTTTATTCTAGCTTTTCTTCCTATTTCTGAGAATCAGGAATATTGCAATGGCTGTATTGGCTACGGCTACAACACATCCTGTAAGGGCATTCATTATTGTCTGGAAACGCTCATCTCCTCCAAATGTGGAGAACATTGCAGTTTGCAAAGAGAAGATGGAGAGCAGGGCAGAGGAGAGCATTATTGCTTTTGCGCATTTTATAGCAGGACTGGGAATGGATCTGTATACAAGCAGTGAGCGGATAGCTATCCCTAGAGAATAGAAAGCATATAAAGCCGCAGCATATATGAGATAACCAAGATATACCGCTCCTTCATGCCACAATACTGCATGTATTGTCATCCCTATCAATGACAAATCGAGAAAGAGCATCAGAAATGATGCCCTTTTTGCGGCAAGTCCTTCATCACTTTTTCCAATATGTTTTAAAAGAAGAAGTTTCATGATAGCAGCTATTGCAAAATATATTGCCCCGAAGATACTGAACGGTGAGAAATACAAAATTCCTGTAAATGACTTGAATATCGAATATGCGATGCTTATGGCCGTAGATGCGTAGAGCGAGATTATGGCTTTTCGTTTCCTGTTATTGAGAAAAAGATTTACACGCTGGAAAGAATAGATAAGTCTCCTTATATTCCTGACGATACAGATTGAGAGGATCAGCAGCGTGTAAAAACTGAAGAAGAAAACAATGGGAGCATACCATTGCTCTTCCTTTTCATATAAGAGGACAAGACAATTGAGCGGAAATACGGTAATGGAAAGAAGTTCAATTACAGCAGGATGGGGGAATATCAGGGATTTTAAAACCGTTCGTATCTGCATGGAAAAAGATAAGGCCCTCTATGCGAGGACCTTGAACTGAAAAAGAGTTATCTCACTCCTCTTCGATTGCACCCTGTGGGCATACGCTTGCGCATGTTCCGCAGCTGATGCATGTATCTGCATCGATTACATAGATATCTCCCTCGGAGATTGCTCCGACTGGGCACTCACCTGCACATGTTCCGCAGGCAATACAGCTGTCTGTGATTTTATAAGCCATAACAAAAACTCCTTTCTAGCCGCAATCGCAGCTTGTAGTCACTTACCAAGAATCTACACCCAAAGCGCATTAGCGTCAACAAAATGCCCGGATACAATGCAGATTTTCATGTTTTCATCATCCTCTTCTTCCCGATTGTAATGTAGAAGAGAATACCAGCGGCATCTGCCAGTGCCCATCCTATAGGAATACTCATCCAGATACCTGTTTCCCCCAATGGCGGATTTGAAAGAAGCGCTGCAAGGAGAACCCTCAGTCCAAGACTTATGATGGTCAGAACCAGTGAAATTGCTGGTGTTTTGAGCGCGCGGAATATTCCATAGAAAAGGAAAAGGTATCCAATAAGGATATAGAAAGCACCTTCTATTCTCAGATATTCGCTGCCAATTGCTATGAGAGCAGTATCACCTGGATCAATAAATATGGACATGAAGAATGATGGGAATATGAATATAATGAGGGATATAATCAGGCCAAATACCGTCGCCAGCATGAAAGCGACTTTCATACCTGCCTTTATCCTGTCGCTTTTTCCGGCACCGCTGTTCTGGCTCACGAAAGTGGAGAATGCATTTCCAAATTCCTGAAGTGGCATGTATGCAAGACTGTCGATTTTCACGCCTGCTGCGAATGCCGCCATTACTCCAGAACCGAAACCATTGACGATTCCCTGTACACAGAGGATTCCGAGATTCATGATTGACTGCTGCAGTGAAGTCAGTACGGACAGTGACAGAAGCTCCTTGAAAAGGGACTTTTCTGGAATCATGTCACGAAGGGAGAATCGGAGCATCCTGTGTTTTGACACAGAGAGAACCATTATCCCGATACCTGCTGCATATTGTGATATCGTGGTAGCTACCGCAGCTCCCCACACACCCCAGTCAAGCGAAATGACGAAATAGAGATCAAGAATGACATTCATAATGGCGGATACTGCCATGAAAAGGAGCGGTGTTCTCGAGTTTCCTACAGCGCGCTCTGCTGCTGCGTAGAAATTATAAAAGAAGAGGGCCGGCAGGCCTATGAATATGACTTGAAGGTATGAAGCCATATCCTCATAGACATCTTCAGGAACCTGCATCAAGATCATGATCTGATCCTGCATGACGATGGCAAGTATCGTGATTATCGCTGAGATGATGCCGATTGACAGGAATGATATCCCCAGCGCTTTTTTTAGTTTTTCCTGATTTCCTTCTCCAAAAAGATAAGAGAAGACGATTCCGGATCCCATTGAAAGTCCAATCATCAATGATGTGAGGAATGTCATCAGTGAATATGCGGAGCCGACCGCAGCAAGCGCCTCTGGACCAACAAAACGGCCGACTATGATTGAATCGGCGGCATTGTATAGTGTCTGAAGCATGTTGCCAAGTATCAGTGGCATGGCAAATGCAAGGATTGGTCCTGCAATGCCTCCTTTTGTGAGATCTCTGTAGTTGTCATGCATGAGAAACACTTTAACAAGGAGAAAACTCTTTTTGAAGGGGGTTCTTTCTGCTATCATCTCCGCTGTATGAAGAAGCTTGTCATAGCAGAGAAGCCCTCTGTTGGGCGTGAGATAGCAAGGAACCTCGGATGCTTTTCAAAGGAAAAGGGTTACATCGATGGTTCAGAATATATAGTCACCTGGGCGCTGGGACACCTCGTTGAGCTTGCAGAGCCGCAGCACTATTCGGAAAGCTGGAAACGCTGGTCCCTTAAGGAGCTGCCGATGCTCCCCGAGCATCTTGACCAGGTTGTCATTGATGAGTCGAAAGAGCAGTTCGAAATCATCGATTCTCTTCTTCACCGCCCTGATATCTCATCTGTCGTCATCGCAACTGATGCGGGAAGGGAAGGAGAGCTTGTTGCCCGTTGGATTCTGAAAATGGCTGAATACAAAGGTCCGCTTGAACGACTTTGGATTTCATCCCAGACAGAGAAGGCAATAAAGGAAGGTTTCCAGAATCTCCATCCAGCTTCAGAGTATGACAATCTTTATCAGGCAGCGTCCTGCAGGGCTGCCGCTGACTGGTATGTAGGAATGAACGTGACAAGGGCGCTTACCTGCTACTACGATGCAAAGCTTTCATCGGGACGTGTCCAGACTCCGACTCTTGCTCTGATGACACAGAGAGAAGATGAGATAGAAGCTTTTGAAGGCAAATATTACTACACCGCACGTGGAGATTTCGGTGTATTTGGCGCTTCTTATTATCCGGAGGAGAACAGTATCAGGTTTACTGACGACTCCGTGGCGGAGGAAATGAAGGCGTGGAAAGATAAAAAGGGTAAGGTTGTTTCGATGGTGACGGAGGAGAAATCTGATCCAGTTCCACAGGCATATGACCTTACGGAGCTTCAGCGCGATGCGAACATCATGCTTGGGTTCTCTGCCAAGGAAACCCTTGATACGCTGCAGCGCCTTTATGAGGTGCACAAGATCGTCACCTATCCAAGAACAGATTCAAGATATATTACAGAAGATATTGTTCCTACGCTTTCCGAACGTATAAAAGCACTTTCCGAGACAATCTTTTCACGTCAGGCTGATGAGTATCTTCAGAATGGATACAGAAAGGATAACCCAAGATTCGTCAATAACAGCCTTGTTTCCGACCATCATGCAATCATTCCAACCGAAGAGAAGGTGAGAATGGATAAGCTTACTCCGGATGAGGCGAAACTCTGGCAGCTTATTGCGCTTCGCTTTTTGGAAGTAATCGGTGAGGACTATCTTTATAAGACTACTGTCTGTACCGTTGATGTAGATGGCAGGCTTTTCCGTACACGGCTCACGCTTCCTTCCCGTAAAGGTTATCGCTCCGTTGCGGAAAGTGCCGGAATCAAGAGCGCGTCAAATGTCACAGAGGATACTGAGAACAGCTTCATCCTGACACAGATGAAGGAAGGTGATGAGGTCACGCTTTCTTCTGTGAAAATCAGGAAGAATGTGACAACACCTCCGGAAAGGTATACGGATGCCACGCTTCTTTCTGCAATGGAACATGCTGGACGATTTGTCGATGATGACAAGCTTAAGGCAAACCTCGGTAATGGACTTGGTACTCCAGCAACCCGTGCTGACATGATTGAGAAGCTTGTTCAGAACAGATACGTGGAGAGGGAGGGCAAGTATTTCGTGCCGACAGCAAAAGGCCGGGAGGTCGTGCGTCTTGCACCTGAGATCCTTCGTTCCCCGGAACTTACCGGAGTCTGGGAAGGACGGCTTGAAAGGATTGCCAAGGGCAAGGAGGATCCGGAGCTTTTCATTAAGGACATAAAGAAGATGGCCTCGGATCTCGTCAAGGAAGTAGAGAGAAGCGATAAGGTTTTTGCTCCTGTATTCAAGGATTCAAAGAAGTGCCCTTACTGCGGTTCTGAGATGATGAAGGCTGTGGATCCTGACGGTTCCACCCACTATATCTGTCAGCGTCTTTCCTGCCAGTACGAGGAAAAGGAAGTCCGTGTGAAAGTCGATACAGGCTCTGTCTCAGTAAAAAAGATTTCACAGATTCCAGGGGAGAAAGTGAAGGTCGTGCTCAATAAGAAGAGCAGTGTGAGGGTTCCGAAATCCGTATATGAGACAAAGACCGTGGTCGTCAGGGAGTCGAAGAAGGCTTTCAGACGTGACAGGACCATCGATGATCAGAGAAGGCCTCAGCCACAGCGACACTCCTCAAATGATTTTGGAGGAGGAACGATGGCGGACTTCTTCCGCATTTCAAAAGAGAGGCAGGAGAAGGACAAGGATAGGAAGAAACGCAAATGAGACAATTCAGACTGCATGACAGGGTGTATTTTTCGGACACCGATGCCGGTGGAATAGCATATCACAGGAGTTATTTTGACTGGGCAGAGCATGGAAGAACGGAGATGCTGAGGGAGATTGTACCAGAGCTTCCTCAGTCCGAGCTTGCAGAGAATGGTATACTGACTGTCATAAAGTCGATAGAAATTCACTACAGACTTCCTGCTCATCTTGATGATGAAATAGAGATTGTGACTGAAGTTGACAGTATCAAGCGTTTTTCCTGCACTATCAGGCAAAGCATTAAAAGAGGAGAGGAGATTCTTGCTGATTTAAGTGTCAAGGCGGCATTCATCAGCCGTGATACAAAGCATCCGATACCTGTGCCTGATGCTTTTGCGAAAGCTTTGGTGGCGGAGGATGTATGAAGGAATTCCTGTATAAGACAAGAGTATATTTTTCGGACACCGATGCCGGTGGAATTGTTTATCATGCAAGTTACATCGACTGGGCAGAGCATGGAAGGACTGAAATGCTCAGGGAAATGGTCCCCGATAAATCCCAGTCCGAACTTGCTGAGGGTGAGAATGGAATCCTGATTCTTGTCCGTTCGATAAAGATCGAGTACCAGAAGCCTGGATATCTTGATGATGAAATCACAGTGCATACCTCAATTGAAGAGATGCGCAGATTGTCATGTACAATCCGTCAGACTGTGATGAGAGGTGATGACGTGCTTGCAGATCTACGTGTCAGTCTTGCTTTCGTCTCTGCAAAGGATAAACGTCCTGCATTGATTCCGGAATTCATAAAGAAGGCATATACGGATTAATTGACTGCTTTCGCTGTTTTTGCTATCCCTGAGATATAGGAGACGCCAATGCTGATGATGTTCTGAATCTAAAAATTTTTTTTCATAAGGAGTCAGAATGTCTGAATATATAATGCTTGATGGCGTCTCATATGCTTATCCTGGATCATCTGTCCTGATCTTTGAGGATCTTTCACTTACATTGAATGAAGGCTTTACGGCTTTGTCTGGCGCAAATGGCAGTGGAAAGACCACGCTGCAGCGTCTGATTTCTCAAGAACTTATTCCCGATAAAGGAACAGTGAGGACAAGTGGAGAGGTCGTTGTCTGCTTGCAGGTCTTCTCATCCCTTGCTGATGATGACATGTTCTATATTTATGATGGCAGCGCTGAGAATGGCCGTCTGATGTCACGACTGCATCTTACAGACGAGATGATAGCTTCTCCTGAATGCCTTTCAGGAGGAGAGAAGAAGCGCCTGCAGCTTCTTGCAGCGCTTTCTCGTCATCCTTCTGTTGCAATCTTTGATGAACCGCTGAACCATCTGGATGCAGAAAACAGGTCAATTATCCTTTCCGCTCTTTCAGATTTTGAGGGCTGTGGCCTGATAATCACTCACGACAGGGAGACGGGGGATAGACTCTGCACTCGTACCTTGTTTCTTGAAAGGGGAATGGATGCACCGTCTTCTCTTTATGATATTCCTCTTCCTCTGTCGCAGGCTTTGGATGAAGTTGAACGCCAGAAGAATGAGAAGAGAAGTGTTTATCAGGGGCTATCGGCAGAGATAGAGCGAAGTCTTTCAGTGGCATCGAAAATGGCAGAGAAGTCCAGGGAGATGGAAAAGAAACTCTCGAAATCAGGTATTGACCGCCATGATCACAGTGCGAAAGCAAAAATCGACGGAGCCCGTCTTACTGGTAAGGACCGTTCCATTGCAAAGGAGATGAAGAGAGTTCTCTCATCTGTAGAACAGAAGAAGGCAAAGCTTGATGCAATGGAGAATCCGGGAAGGAGAAAAGAAGGTCTTTCCTTGAATGCGGTGAGATCATATCTTCCATCATTTTCCTTCGGACCAGAAAAGCTGATGGCAGGAGACTACACGCTTTCTGTACCATACCTTTCTGTCGAGAAGGGGGAGCGCATTGCACTTACAGGATGCAATGGTTCAGGCAAGACGATGCTGATGGAAGCGATAAGAAGAGAGCTCTGTGAAAGCGGAAGAGACCAGTATCTGATGTATATTCCTCAGGAGTATTCCGCCGAAGACATTGCTGCTATCACAAGGAGAATAGAAGAGCTTTCGGATTCAGAGCGGGGTGAAGTCCTTTCCGACCTGTACCGTCTTGGTTCCAATCCTTCGTTCCTTCTTGATTCCCAGATATCCCCAAGCCCTGGTGAGCTGAAGAAGCTTGATTTCATTCTTTCCAGAAGGGAAGGGCGGAATATCATAATGATGGATGAACCGACCAATCATCTGGATATTGTGAGCGTAAGAATTTTCGAAAGAATACTATCATCAGATGATGATTTCACATTGATTCTAGTAAGCCATGATGAATCTTTCCTCTCTTCTCTCTGCCACATAAGATGGTCAATAAGGAGAGATGGGAACAATGGAATACTCTCCGTCTCTTCTTTTTCCTCGATTTGTGATACAACGCAGGTATGATTATTCATGGCTTACAGAAAATGACGCTTGTCGATTACCCCGGAAAGGTTGCGGCCATCCTTTTTACCGGTGCCTGCAATTTCCGTTGTCCATTCTGCCAGAATGCTTCCCTTGTGCTGAATCCCGGTTCAGAACCCGTCATTGAGGATGAGGAGATTTTTTCTTATCTGAAGAAGAGGAAAGGAATGCTTGACGGTGTTGTTGTGACAGGAGGTGAGCCTACTGTGCATGGCGATTTGCTTGATTTCATGAAAAGAATCAAGGATCTTGGCTATTCTGTGAAGCTTGATACAAACGGATACAGGCCTGATGTGCTTAAAGCGGCAGTAGAGGGAGGGTATGCAGATTACGTTGCCATGGATATCAAAAATAGTCTTTCATCATATCCGGAAACAGCAGGTGTCCCTCATATCTTCACATCCTTGATCCAGGAAAGCATCTCATACCTTCTTGAGAACCATATACCCTATGAATTCCGCACTACAGTCGTCCATGAGCTCCATTCTGATGAAGATTTTGAAAGTATCGGAAAAATGTGCGCCGGATGCAGTAATTATTTCCTGCAAAGCTATAGTGACAGAGGAGATATCATCAATCCCATATTTTCTTCCCCTACTGCTGAGGAGATGGAAAGATATATAAAGATACTAAGAAAGACTATAGAAAATGTATCATTTCGAGACAGGTAGCAACGCTATATATAGCGTAATAAGAATTATATAACACTTTCTATTGCGTTTATAGTTGCATATCTACGCTTTTCATGTTACCCTTATCTAACGATGGGAAGAGGAAAATCCTCAAGCTGAATCAGGCTTTATCCTGTCAGTCTAAATGGGTCTTTTCAGATTCTTGCAATCTGAAATATTTTTTACACACAGTATCCGGTTAATCCGGATATTCCGTTCTAGCAGAGGTTTATTTACGTGTATCAGGTAGTCAAAAGAGACGGAAAGACAGTTGCATTCGATATCCAGAAGATTTCCAATGCGATAAAGAAGGCTTTTGATTCAATCGAGAAGCCTTTTGATGATAATGTTATCGACTTCATCTCGCTCAAGGTCACTGCGGATTTCGCATCCAAGGTCGCCGAAGACAAGGTTTCTGTTGAGGATATTCAGGATTCAGTAGAGAAAGTTCTCGGAGAAGCCGGTTATGGCGATGTTGCAAAGAGTTACATTCTCTATCGCCGCCAGAGAGAGAAAATCAGGAACATGAAGTCAACTGTTCTTGATTATAAGAAAATTGTCGATGATTATCTCAGTCTCAATGACTGGAGAGTAAAGGAGAACAGCACCGTCTCATATTCAATCGGTGGACTTATTCTCTCCAATAGCGGCGCAATCACGGCAAATTATTGGCTTTCTGAGGTCTATGATGATGAGATTGCAAATGCTCACCGCAACTGCGATATCCACATCCACGATCTTTCAATGCTTTCCGGCTATTGTGCTGGCTGGTCAATCAAGCAGCTTATCCAGGAAGGTCTTGGCGGAGTCACGGGAAAGATCACATCAGCTCCTGCAAAGCATCTCTCGACTCTCTGCAATCAGATGGTCAACTTCCTCGGTATCATGCAGAATGAATGGGCCGGTGCTCAGGCATTTTCCTCTTTCGATACCTACCTTGCTCCATTTGTGAAGGTAGACAACCTTTCGTATCACGAAGTTAAGCAGTGCATTCAGTCCTTCATTTATGGCGTGAACACACCATCAAGATGGGGAACTCAGGCTCCATTCACGAATGTCACGCTCGATTGGGTCATTCCACAGGATCTGAGGAATGTTCCTGCTATTGTCGGCGGTAAGGATATGGACTTCACATATGGCGACTGCCAGGAAGAAGCTGACATGGTCAACAAGGCCTTCATTGAAATCATGATTGAAGGAGATGCAGAGGGCAGGGGATTCCAGTATCCTATCCCGACGTATTCAATCACAAGGGATTTCAACTGGGATGAGACTGAGAATAACAAGCTTCTTTTTGAGATGACTGCAAAGTATGGCACTCCATACTTCTCAAACTATATCAATTCAGATATGGAGCCATCTGACGTCAGATCGATGTGCTGCCGTCTCCGCCTCGACCTGAGAGAGCTTAGGAAGAAGTCCGGTGGATTCTTCGGTTCCGGAGAGAGCACAGGTTCTGTTGGCGTTGTCACCGTAAACCTTCCGCGTATTGCTTATCAGGCAAAGGACAAGGAAGATTTCTTCAAGCGTCTCGACAGGATCATGGACATCTCTGCACGTTCTCTGAAGATAAAGAGGACAGTCATCACAAGACTTCTTGACGAAGGACTTTATCCATATACGAAGAGATATCTTGGAACATTTGACAACCACTTCTCGACAATCGGTCTTGTCGGTATGAATGAGGCTTGTCTCAATGCTTCATGGCTTGGTGTAAACCTTGGGGATAAGAGAGCTCAGGACTTCTCAGTTGAGGTACTCAACCATATGAGGGAAAGACTCTCCGATTACCAGGAGCAGTATGGTGATCTCTATAACCTGGAGGCAACTCCGGCAGAGTCCACATCATACAGACTCGCAAAGCACGATGTAGAGCAGTTCCCTGGAATCATCACTGCATCAGCTGATGACAATGCTCCATACTACACCAACTCCTCACACCTTCCTGTAGGCTATACCGATGATATCTTCTCCGCTCTCGATGTGCAGGACAGGATGCAGACACTCTATACATCAGGAACTGTATTCCATGCATTCCTTGGCGAAAAGATGCCAGATTGGAAGAGTGCGATGAGGCTTGTGCGTACGATAGCTGAGAACTATGAGCTTCCGTACTATACTCTCAGTCCGACATACTCTGTATGCGCTGACCATGGCTATATTGCGGGCGAAGTCTATAAGTGTCCTCACTGTGGAAGGCCGACAGAGGTCTATTCGAGAATCACAGGATATTATCGTCCTGTCCAGAACTGGAATGTCGGCAAGGCAGAGGAGTTCAGGGAGAGAAAGACTTACGATGTGCCAAATTCCCATCTGACACATACAGGTCCTCTTTCTCAGAGAGCTCATAACAATGAGGACTGCTATACAGTAGTAAGTGAAGACAATGAGATGCTTCTTTTCACGACAAAGACATGTCCTAATTGCCGCATTGCAAAGGCTGCACTGGACAAGGCTGGAATGAAGTATAAGGTCGTCGATGCCGAGGAAAATCCAGAGCTTTGCAGAAAGTTCAATATCCAGCAGGCTCCAACACTTGTCTCATTCACCGATGGTGTTGCCACTGTGATAACCAACGCTTCCCAGATCAGATCATTCGCAGAGAGTGCTGTATGAGAGAAAATAAAGGGATTGTCGCATAAATCAATTTTGAGAATTGGTAACAACCTTTAATCAACCACAGAGCAGGACTTCGGTCCTGCTTTATTTGAGCCCGTAAGTCAAGAATGGGAATAAAAACAGCAATAT
>CALXYN010000018.1 GCA_944392975.1 uncultured Spirochaetaceae bacterium
CGGTGCATGTCAAAAGAATAGATCTCTTTTTCATCTAATCTCTCCTCCGTAAATTTCTACTAAGAAGAGCCTACCCCCCCCGGTAGCTATTTGTCAAGAGATTTTGTTCAATGAAAAAGAAATTCAGTCGGTCACTTCAAAAGCCAGTCCAGGACATAAACCTGCTTGATGCCATCATAGTTTCCAATGGTGCAATAATTCATTGTCAAAAGATATTTGGGATTATGGTCATGAATAGAAAACAATGGTCTAAGTTCACGTTCAAGGCTGCTTCCATCTGCCTGTCCATGATTATACAGGCTTGTAATCCAGTCCTTCCACCTACACACTTACAAACAGCGAATGGTCATTTACACAGATAGCAGAAACCGTCGCTTTTTTGCGACGGTCTCACCAAACATCAGTCGTCATCGTCAAGATTCACTTCCTCGACATTGCCTGTGAAGATGTCATCTGGAAATTCTTCTATCATCTCCTCAGGCTTCTTTGCTGGCTGTTCCTGCTTTAGCGGTTCAGGAGCTTTCTGCGCCTGCTTCTTCTCCTTCTCAAGGTTCGATATCTGCAGCTTCAGGCGTACAAGGGCAGCTTCCTCGCTGATTCTTGCGCTCTTGGATTTCTGCATTTCATCGTTGAGCCTATCGAGTTCTTTGTTCCGTTCTTCAATCTCACTGTCCAGTCTTCCGCGATCCTGCTGAGCAGAGAAAAGCTCCTCGCGGGTTGATGTTATAGTCTCAGACAGCATCTGAAGCTGTTCTTCTGAACCCTTAATCTTTCTATCAAGTTCCTGCAGTCTCTCAACAGAATCCTGAATCCTTGTCTGCTCGCCTTGCGTAAGAAGTGTGATTGTCTCACGTGTATCATTGATACGGTCTGCAATGGCTTTTACGAAAGCATCAGCTTCCGCTTTTATCCTGTCATACCGCTGGTTCACACCTTCAAGCATGTCTGCAAAGCTCTTCGATACGGCATCTTTTGATGCTTCCACGAAGGAGCTTCTCTCCCCATCGAGAGCAAGGCGTGCATTTTCCACGTTCTTGAGGGCTTCTGCAATCGTTGCCTTTGTATTCTCCTCAGCATTACTTCTTTCCGCATTGAAGGAATCCATAGAAGCTGATATAGCGCTCTTCTCATCATTGAAACGGGCAAACACATCAGCAGAATCGGACTTGAGTGCATCTTTCTTTTCCTGAACAAATGTCTCAAGAGAGGCTTTCTGTTCCTTCATCATCTCGTCCATGCGACCAGAGAGCGCATCGATATTATCTGAAAGCTCGCTCTTGATTCTCTCTGTCTCGGTATTGATAGTTGTCGAAAGAGCCTCAAGTTCAGTTCTTGCACTCTGTATCTTCTCATCGAATTCTGCAGCTGTCTCTGTCTTTTTCCTATCAAGTTCAGCTGTAAATGCTGTGGCAGCTTCCTCGCCCTGCCCTTTGATTCCGTCACGGAGGTTCTGCATCGAAGTGACAGCTTCTGAAAGATCTGCTCTGAACGTCTCAAGCTCACTCTTACCGCTTTCAAGACTTCTGATGATGCTGTCACGGCGATTTTCAATATCGACAGTGGCATCCTCTGCTTTCTTCATCTCAGTATCTGAGAAAGCCTTGAAATCCATTCTTTCCTGAGTGACAAATGAACTGAAGAGTTCCTTAGCCCTTTCAATCTGATCGTTGAAACCTGAGAGCATTGTCTCATTCTCTTTCTTCTGAGATTCAGCAGCTGTTTTCAGGCTTTCCTGAGTTGCAGCAACAAGCCGTACATACTCTGCCTTGAGGTCCTGAAGCTGGTTCATACTGCGCTCAGCTTCAACTCTGAAGCTGTCCATACGGTCATTAACAGCCCCAACCTTCATCACTTCCTGCTGAACTGCAGAAATCCTTGCTTCTGCCTGATCTGTGGCGATTCTCAGTTTCTCAAGTGCTGTCTTATACTCTGCACATACTGACTGAAGCGCTGTCAGATCTTCCTGATAATCCGAAAGTGTTTTCAAAGAATCACTGATCTGACGTACCATGTCTCCAGCCTGCGAGATGGAAAGCTCCACATTCTGCTCGCATTCTTTTGCTGTTGTGCGCATTCTGTCCAGCGTGGATGCCGACTCTGTACGGAATGCGGCTTGCTGCATGGTAATCATCTTGGACATACGATCATTCTTGATATTCCTGCGCACAAGAAGTGCAACAATGAGGTTTATCAGGAAGGATACAAGAAGTATCAAAGCCCCGAACAAAAGCAACTTAGAATCAATCTGCATAACAACCTCTAAAGAACCACCTTCCTGAACTCCACCCAGGAGGAGAAGATGATATCAGCATTATTATACACTCTGACAGAGTGTGAGATAAGAGCCGTATGCATCCCCGCGTTTCTGGCTCCGTCTATATCCTTGCTGCAGCTGTCACCGGTATAAAGCGCCTCTTCCGGTTTCACCCCCAGCTCAGAAAGCATCATGCGAAAAGGCCTAACAGAAGGTTTCAGCGCACCGAAATCCTCTGTGGAAGCCCTGAATGAAATCAGGTCATCAATTCCCAACGCCTTTAATTTGGACCCGATGGGAAAATCTGAAAGAGCCGCCAGTATATAGCCTTTATCCCTTGCCTCCGAAAGTGCATCCCGAAGACCTGGAAAAGGTTTTATAGTACTGAAGAGTCTCTCCCACGGCTTACGGAAAACCCGTTCCTCCTTTTCTATGAAGAAGTCCACATTCTTTCCCGGAAACAGAATACCAGACTCTTTTGCAGCAAGGGAAAGATAATCAGTTGTATCGCCTTCGGAGAAGCCTGTCTCTTCTCTCAGCCGCTGTCTCATTGAGTTGTACTTCAATGCAAATGGAAGATGCAGAACAGATGACACTCCCAGACGGAGCATCATCTGCTTTTTTGGATAGAATGTACCATCTATATCAAAGCAAAGGGCCTTGATTCCATTCTCTGCAGCGTATCCCATTATTTTCTGCCAGCCTTCCTCTTCTGTTTTGTATTACGGACAATTGCCTCAGCTCTCTCTCGTGCCTTGCCCATTCTGGCCTTTCCTCCCGGTTTTCTGGAAGTTCCCTTCGCGCCTTTCTTTGCACCAGAAGAAGATTTCATCACGCTCTGAATCTCTGCTTCCGTCTTTGTCGGGCCTTTTTCATTGAGACTTGGATTACGGCGTCTCTCCCTAAGAGAAATCTCCACAGGGATATAGGAAAAACCGAAATCGCGGCGAATCATGTTCTTCAGGTATGAGATGTAGGAATCAGGGAAATCATGGACGCGGTTTACAAAGAACAGGAAACGCACAGGAGAAGCACTGACCTGAGTACCATAAAGCACTTTATAATGTCCTGCCGCTCCACGTGGCGGCTCATTATCCTTTGTCCATTCCTTGAGTGCCGTATTAAGCGCAGAGGTATCAATACGCTTTGTAAGCTGCTTCCAGACACTCCAGACCATATCGAGGAGTTTTCCGATATCGAGACCTTTGAGAGCTGAAATCGGCATCAACGGTGCGAATGAAAGTACAGGGAAGAGGAACCTGACTCTGTCCTTGATAGCCTCTATCTCATTTGGTATGCCTTTCAGAAGGTCTGTTTTGTTCAAAACGATTATTACACCCTTTCCGCGGCGTACGATGAGATCTGCAATCTTCTTATCCTGCTCGGTAATACCTTCCATGATATCGACCATAAGAAGAACGACATCAGCATCATCGATGGTCTTTATTGCCCTGTTTACAGAATAATACTCGACATCCTCTTCGACTTTTGACTTTCTTCTTATTCCAGCTGTATCGAGAACAGTATACTCAGTTCCTTTATAGATGAACGTACCGCGCATGACATCACGTGTCGTTCCAGCTATCGGGCTGACGATTGAGATATCACGACCGGTAAGAAGATTCATAAGCGTTGATTTTCCTGTATTAGGCTTGCCGAGGATTGCCATCTTGATTGTCTCAGGCTCTTCTGGAATATCCTCCGTTCTCTCAAGATCAAGCATTCCAAGAAGCGAATCCTCCAGCTCCTCGATACCTGTTCCATGAGCGGCCGAGATACCAACAACCCTTTGATAGCCATATGAGAAGAAGTTCCATACGAGGTCTTCTCTCTTGGGATCATCCACTTTATTCACTGTCAGAACGACCTTATCTGTATATGGTCTCAGCCTCTCAACAAGCATCAAGTCCTCTGCTGTCACTTCTGTACAATCCATGAGGAATACAATCGCATCGCTTTGCTCAAGCAGAGAAAGCGATTTGTCAGTGACAGCGAAGTCAATGCCTTCCTTGTCGAGCTTCACTCCGCCGGAGTCAACAAGCGTGACAGGATTATTTCCTAAAAGCCAGCGCTCAGGAATGGGGTCACGGGTAACACCGGGAGTCGGGTCCGTAATGGCTCTTCTCTTGCCGATGAGGCGATTGAAGAGTGTGGACTTACCAGCATTAGGGCGTCCGATAATCGAGATTAGAGGCAGCGCAGTATCTATATCTGCCTTGTTTCTTATATCAAGCTTTTCCATTGTAATCCTTTAGAGCACGCTCTATTGATGTAGCATCGCGAAGAGAGAGTACATTATCAGCAAAATCGACGCAACTCTCTGCATTCAATGTTCTTATCCTCTTTCTGACTTCAAGTACAGAATGCGCTGTCATTGAAAGTTCATCAAATCCCAGACCGACAAGCAGCGGAGCATATTCCGCGTTTCCGGCCATCTCACCGCAGATTGATACAGTCACACCTTTTTTCTTGGCCTCATCCACAACATATTTCATCAGACGGAGAACTGCAGGATGAAGAGGTCTGTAAAGATGTGCAATGCGTTCATTGCCTCTGTCTACTGCAATTGTGTACTGAATGAGGTCATTAGTTCCAATTGACATGAAATCAACATAATCTGCAAGGATATCCGTGGTTATGGCAGCTGAAGGAGTTTCGATCATCGTACCGATTTTCATATTCTCGTCAAAAGGTATGCCATCTGCCCTGCATTCAGCTTTCACCTCATCAAGAAACGCAAGCACTTCCAAAAGCTCTTCTGAGCCTGAAATCATGGGAAACATCAGCCGTACCGATGGAGAGACGGCAGAGGCCCTGAGAATGGATATAAGCTGCTTTCTGAAGATGTCCTTCCTTTCCATGCAGAATCTTACTGCCCGCCAGCCAAGTATAGGATTCTCCTCCGCGGTCATTCCATCAGCCATCTTGTCTCCACCAAGATCATATGTACGGAACGTGACAGGCCCCGAGTCCCCCATTCTTCTTGCAACCTCTTCATAAATCCTGGCTTTATTCTCTTCATCTCCGAAATTCTGCAAAGCAAGGAACTCTGTACGGAAAAGCCCGATGCCTTCAGCACCAGAAGAGAGAGCTCCATCTAGTCCTTCAAGCCCCTCTATGTTGCACATCAAATGGATGCGGTGGCCATCGAGAGTTTCTGCAGGAAGCGTAGCACCTTCCCTCAGCTCTTTTTCCGTTCTGGTCGCAATGCCTTTGCGGGCGCGGAAGCTTCTTATGGTTTTCTCATCAGGATCAATTATGACAAGCCCTTCTTTGCCATCCATTGCTACCACTGCATCGTCTTCAACAATCGAGGAAATATCCCCAAGACCAAGGATTGCAGGAATCTCTTCTGAGTGTGCGAGGATGGCAACATGGCTTGTCAGACCACCAGTATCGAGCATCAGGCCAAGCACATTTGACCTGTCCATCTGCATCAGCTCTGAAGGTGTTAGATAATCTGCAACAATGACAGAAGGCTTATCCACAATCACATCCGACGATATTCCGGCAATAGCTGAAAGAAGCCTGACCTCTGCATCCCTTATATCAGTAATACGTTCAGCAAAATATGAATCACCTAAGGCAATGAGTGCGGAAACATACTTCTCTGTAGCAGCCTCAACCGCCCATGAGGCTGTATAGCGCCTGTCTTTTATATTATCCTGGATGAGAGCAAGATAATCCGGATCCGAAAGCATCGCCTCATATATACCGAGCATGTCGCTTTCTTCTTTTGAATGAGGCTTTATTTTATGAATTTCAGCAAGAACGCTCTTCACAGCATTCTCGAATATGGATAGTTCAATCTCAGGATTTTCAGTAAGGGCATGTTCAACATTGTCCAGTATAGTATGTCTGAACACCGCAGCATGGCCTGTAACAACGCCAGGAAATACTCCTATGCCTCTTTTCTCTATCATATCTCTGATACTATCCTATCAGAGGAAAGAGAGGAACAGCAAATAAATGATATGTTGCTCTCATCTTCTGCAGATTGTAAAATAACGTCATGACAGAAAGAAACAGAACCAGCAGCGTTCTTACCGCAGCTGTTCTCTTCATCATCTCTGTAGCTGTATCAGGTTCAGCTATCTACACCTGGTTTCCTTATACAGTGGAGAGACTCAGAATCACAGATCACTATGAGCTCTGGAAAAATGAAGCAATGATTGAACACCCAATCATCGTCGAAAGGATTCTCTACAGAAACGGAGAAGAAATAAAATCAGAAACAGCGCTTAACATCGAGGTGGTTGACGATCTTCATAAGACAATAGAAGGTGCAATCGCTCCACTATCAGAGAAAGAGAAAAGCGAAGGTCTTGAAACGTATATTCCAGAAGGTGTCCGCCTCATCGGAGCCTCAGAAAAAGATGGATATGTATTCATAGACCTTTCCGAGGAAATGAAAGAAGCAGGGGAAGAAGCTTATAAGGAGATAGCTGCAACACTCTCGCTTGAAAATTCATTCAGAAAGCTCATCTTCATGGTAGAAGGCACTCAAATCTGATGTAAAAAATTTGCCTGGTTTCCCAGGCATTCATCATTTTGTAAATCTTTTGATTGAGACTGCTTTTCCACTCTGGGCATCAGCTTCGATGATGACCCCCTGAATATGAGCTTCCCCTTCTGCCACCTCACTCTTTAAAGGAAGCTGTGTAAGCTGTCGCTCGATGCTTTTTTCAGGATCGGACCCTATAACAGCATCTGTTACACCGGTAAGCCCAAGATCTGTTATATATGCAGTTCCTCCTGGAAGGATCTTCTCATCAGCAGTCTGTACATGCGTATGAGTTCCCACAACAGCAGTAACCTTTCCATCCAGAGCAAAGGCTACAGTCTCTTTCTCAAGTGTATCCTCAGCATGGAAGTCAACAAAGACAAGAGGAGTTTCCTTTTTGATATCCCGGAGAATTTTATCGATACGTTTCACAGGATCATCAATAGGAGGCATCATAATCCGTCCCTGTGCATTGATAACCCCGATTGTGAGGTTGTTCTTCTTCCTTACTGTATATCCATGTCCAGTGCATGGATCCGGATAATTAAGAGGCCGGAGAATATCTTCATTCTTATCCAGGATTTCGAAAATCTCTTCCTTCTGCCAGATATGGTTGCCGCTTGTTATGACATCAGCACCAAGTTTCTTCAGTGCCTGATAATCCTGCACGGAGATTCCAAAACCTCCTGCTGCATTCTCTCCATTGACGATAACAAAATCTATCTTCTCATCACGTACAAGCGAAGAGAGCCCCAAGAAAAGGGCTCCCATTCCTGCACTTCCCGAAACATCCCCTATCATGAGGATACGGACACAGTTTTTCACTTTGCGTACTCCACAACTCTGGTCTCGCGAATGATTGTGACCTTAATCTTTCCAGGATATCTGAGTTCTGCCTCAATCCTGTCCGCAATTCCACGTGCAATCTTCTTGGCGCTGTCATCAGATACCATATCACTGTTGACCATAATCCTGAGTTCACGACCAGCCTGAATTGCAAATGCGTTATCGACACCTTCAAAGCCTTTTGCGATATTCTCCAGCGATTCAAGACGCTTGATGTAGTTATCAAGGCTTTCACGACGTGCACCAGGACGTGCCGCAGAGATTGCATCCGCAACCTGTACAATGATGGCTTCCGGACAGGTCGGCTCTGTATCATTGTGATGAGCAAGAATACAATTGACGACCTTCGGATCTTCCCCAAGACGCTTTGCAAGCTCTGCTCCGATTTCTGCGTGGTTAGCCTCACTCTCTGTCTCAGCACCTTTTCCGATATCATGCAGAAGTCCACCGCGCTTTGCAATCTCTGGATCGGCACCGACTTCAGAAGCAATCATACCGGCAAGAATTGCAACTTCCTTGGAATGCAGAAGCACATTCTGTCCATAGCTTGTCCTGAAGTGAAGACGTCCGAGATTACGGATCATCTCTGGTCCCATATTATGGAATCCAAGATCAAAGACAACCTTCTCACCTTCATCGACTATGATTCTTCCGACTTCCTTGGAAACCTTGTTAACCATCTCCTCGATGCGTGCCGGGTGAATTCTTCCATCCTGAACAAGGCGTTCAAGTGCGACTCTCGCAATTTCCTTTCTAACAGGATCAAAACAGGAAATGACAACTGCCTCCGGAGTATCATCGATGATGATATCAACGCCGGTAAGAGTTTCCAGTGTCCTTATGTTCCTGCCTTCACGGCCTATGATACGGCCCTTCATCTCATCGCTTGGAAGCGATACAGATGCTGTTGTGATTTCACCGGAAACCTCTGTTGCAAGACGCTGAATTGAAGTCACGATGATATCACGGGCAACTCTATCAGCCTGAATCTGGGCTTCCTGCTCAATCTTGTTTATATAGATCTGACCGTCGCGCTCTGCATCCGTCTTCATCTCCTCGATGATGGCATTCTTGGCCTCTTCACGGGTCATTGCTGCGACTCTTTCAAGCTCTGCCGTAAGCTGCAGATGTTTATCCTCAGCTTCTTTTTCTTTTACGGCAAGCGCTGCATCTCGTTCTCCCAGTTGTCGCTTTACAGCTTCAAGCTCCTGCTGCCTGTGTTCAAGATTTTCCTCTTTCTGCAGAAGCCTTCGTTCTGATTTCTGCAGTTCAAATCGTCTCTCTCTAGCTTCCCGCTCCTGCTGCTGTTGTTCCTGAAGCAGCTTATCACGGGTCTCAAGCTCAATTTCCTTTGCCTGAGCCTCTGCTTTTGAAACAGCATCCTCGCTGATTCTCTGTGCAGTCTGCTCTGCAGATGTGAGCTTTGATTTAGCATATATCCAACGGCATACGAAACCTATTGCGATACCAGCAACAAAACATAGGAGGGAAATAATAATAGACATTGATTATTCCTCCTCATGAATCATTAATATTATGATTATCTCAACATAACATACAGGTGTCAATAATCTCAGTCAAACAATAGCCTATGTGATGGAGTACTCCTATAAAACATGCAGACAATGCCACTTCAGGCATTTATAACAATGAGCTTTTAAAAGCAAAATAAGTCAAAAAGCTCCCCTGACATTAGAAGGGAGCTTCTATGATGAAGCGATATCCTTACAGATTGATTTTGAAGATATCTCCTGAAATATCCCTGACAATATCAGGAATAGCTGTGGTTCCATTAAAATTACCTGTGAATCTGATATCAACATTGATAAGTTTTTGGAATGTCCCGCCGTTACCAAGCTTAACAATGACTCCGTCTTCATCACCGGAATTGAAGAAATAGTTATCCAAGATCGTTATGCTAGCATCTTTAAAAACACCTCTTCCTATTGGAGAATCGTTTATACCAACAAAACTGTTATCAGTAATGACAATGTCTCCTTTGCTGTATTGAATAGGATCTGCTTGGTAGTTCTGCAGAGCAATTCCATTGTGTCCAAGGTTCGTGAATTCACAGCCCGAGACTGTACAACCATCAACATGAGTAATGTAAAGGCCCTGAAACAACATATCAAAAGTACAATTCACAAACTTTATATCGTTGAAAGCACCTTCTTCGAAAGCATCAAAATACAATGCACGTTGAGTTTCTGCAGCTTCTTTTAAAATAGAATTACCACTAAATTCACAGTTTCTAAATTCAAGATTCGTAATTGAATCGATATTCTCAGAATCCCGATAATTGTACGCTGCATTTATGAATGGTTTTCCATAGGTATCCGTAATACCCTCAAAATCGCCACCAGCCTCAAATCTAAAGCCATTGAACACAAGGCCATCTATTCTTATATGATTTCCATAACCATCATTTGCAATGGTATACAGTTGCCGTACTGCATCATAAGCACCATTTCCAAGGAATGCATTATTAATTACGAAGTTTCCAGAGAAGACAGCATTATCATCAGCACGGAATTCCATGTTTTTAAGATACCTTATGTATTGATACCTTTCAGTGGTTTTAAGATCATCAAGAGTGAGCAACTCTCCTATTACAGAGCTTGTACTATCTTGATTATTCCATCTATGGATTTCCGAAGTTTCCCTTGAGGCACGGATGTAATATGTATCGGAATATGTACCAGCATCAAAATAGACATTTTCTCCACTTCTCACTCTATCAAGTACATCCTGTGCTGTCTCTGGTGTAGCGCGATACCATTTTGTCCAGGATCTTGTGAATTCTCCACTCTTATTGCTGTATGATAGTTCCCATATTTTCCCATAATCATCAACAAAGTATTCCGTCGAAGAGCCATCCCCTACATCAATAGGAACAAAGACATACTGCTTGCATGAAGTCAAAAGAAGCAAAATAGAAGCAAGTATATATAATGCTATTTTACCCTCCCTATTTTGTACTCATCCGCTTTATTGTCTGTCTTTCCACCATCCAATTATCCTCCATGAATATATATTGTAATCTTATTTACAGTTACCTTGTACAAAAGTTTTCAATTCCGATAAAAACAGTATGCAAGATAGCCATAAGATAATATACGGAATAAGTTCAACACTAATGGGACTATGAGGTATATGAAAGAAAACATTACCAAGCCACTTAGCAATCTCAGTGAAATAGTATAAGTTCTTAATCTTGCAATGGAACTTCTCATGAAAAGGTTTGAAAGGCAGAAAAAACAAATTACCGCAAGCGGAAAAGCTGATTCTCTTACAAACCAGATAATAAAGCAAAATAAAGAGTTAACGAGGAAAAGGCTGGATTATGACAGAACTTCAAGTAAAACTGAATGAATTCTTTGCTAAGAATGTTTCCATAATGAAAAGGAAATAAAAGCTCTATCGTAAAATTTGCGTAATGCTACATCGCAAGTTATGAAAAATAAAATGGAATACTCTTATCAGTTGAATTACAAACTGAAACTATAAAGGAGAAAGACTCCATAGTGGATATTATCAGTACTTTATCTGCTCTTCCAGACCGTCATAAAAAAACCGTCACACTCTGTGACGGCTTCAGACACATTGGTCTGTTTCAATTTCCCCAGTCCTGGGAATGATTAGGCGTTGTCTGCCTTCTTGGCTTTCTTGTCAGCCTTCTTGTCGGCGGCCTTTTCCTCTTTCTTTGTCTTCTCGACGAGTTCGAGGATAACCATCTCTGCAGCATCTCCGAGTCTGTTTCCAGTCTTGAGAATTCTTGTATATCCGCCATTTCTGTCTGCAAAGAGTGGTGCGATCTCCTTGAAGAGTTTGTTTACGATAGCTTCATCATAGACATCACGGGCAATCATACGGCGGTTGTGAACTGAATCAACCTTAGCCCTGGTGATCATCTTCTCTGCCATCCTTCTTACTTCAAGAGCCTTTGCCTTTGTGGTCTCAATCCTCTCATATCTGAAAAGGGAAGTGACCATGTTGCGCTTAAGCGCCTTGCGTTCGCTGGATTTGCGCGAAAGCGCATTGAATCCGATCCTATGCTTCATTGTTCTCTACTTCCTTGTTCTCTGGAACTTTGATAGACGTCTTTAATACACTGAAGTCGGACATGCCGAGCGTGAGGCCCCACTCCCTGAGCTTATCCTTAATCTCAGAAAGCGACTTCTTTCCGAAGTTCCTTGTCTTGGCAATCTCATCCTCAGTCTTTCTCGCAAGATCTCCAATTGTCTTGATTCCTGCATTCTTAAGACAGTTAGAAGAACGAACCGTGAGCTCAAGCTCCTCAACGGGAGTATCAAGAAGTTTCCTGATTCTCTCCTCTTCCTCATCAATCTCTTCTGTAGTGCAAACCTGGCCCTCATCGAAGTTGATGAAGATTGTGAAGTGCTCTTTTACAATCTTTGCAGCCTCACCCAGAGCATTCTCCGGCGAAATAGTACCGTCTGTATAAATCTCAAGGGTAAGCTTCTCGTAGTCGTTCCTCTGTCCAACTCTTGTCGGTTCAATTGAGTAAAGAACTCTCTTGACCGGAGAGAAGAATGCATCAATGGCTATTGTGCCTGGCTCTTCGGAGTACTTCTCATTGAGCTCGGATGGAACATAGCCCCTGCCAAGATCAATCTGAACCTCCATCTCAAGGTCACAGTCATCCATCATTGTGAAAATTGGGAGATCAGGATTTGTTACAGTTACCTGATCACGCTCAAAATCCTTTCCAGTGATGACACCAGGTCCCTTGCAAGGAATGGTGAGAACTGTGCCCTCAGAATCGTCAGGCATGGAAATCTGCAGTTTCTTAATGGCTGCTATGATATCACTGATATCTTCCTTCACACCTCTCAGCGGCTCGAACTCCGATGTGACCATGTGTGCATCACGAGAATCGCCATTGCCGAATGTCGTGAAGCGGATAGCCGTCACTGCGTAGCCCTGAATTGAAGAAAGGAGAACACGGCGAAGTGTATTACCTACCGTTGTTCCGAACCCTCTCTCGAAAGGATAAGCAACGAACTTGCCGTAGTCAGCTGTCGAGACAGTATGATCAGAGATGATTCCCGAAGGTCTCTTAAATCCCTTGAGAAGATTTTTTCTAGCCATTATTACTCCTTATTATGCAGCTCTGAGAGCCGGAATCAATCAGACACGGCGTGTCTTGCGTGGCCTGCATCCATTGTGTGGGATTGGTGTAACGTCCCTGATAGAGCGAACCTTGAGTCCGAGAACTCCAAGTGTTCTGATAGCACTCTCACGGCCAACTCCCGGTCCCTTCACGAATACATTTACTTCCCTCAGACCAAAATCCATAGCCTTCTTTGCAGCTGTCTCACATGTTGTCTGAGCAGCATACGGTGTGGACTTCTTGGCCCCGCGGAATCCGAGCATACCAGCGGATGCCCAGGATACAGCATTACCGGCAAGATCAGTTACTGTGATGATCGTGTTGTTGAAGGTTGCCTGAATATAGACATTTCCCTCGAGTACGGTCTTCTTAGTCTTCTTTACATTAGCCATTTCTTCTCACCTGCCCTTACTTCTTCTTGTTGGCAACGGTCTTCTTCTTGCCCTTCCTGGTTCTGGCATTGGTCTTTGTCCTCTGTCCTCTTACAGGAAGTCCCTTTCTATGCCTGAGTCCTCTGTAGCAACCGATGTCCATCAGTCTCTTGATGTTGAGGGCAACCTCAGTGCGGAGATGTCCTTCAATCTTGTACTCCTCTTCGATGACCTTCCTGAGAAGGGCAAGGTCATCGTTTGAGAGGGAGTTGATTCTGACATCCGGGTCGATATTCGTCTTCTGACAGATCTGCATTGCGGAAACCCTGCCGATTCCGTAAATATATGTCAGTGCGATTTTAACTGCCTTATTTGGCAGGTCAACACCTGCTATACGTGCCATTCACGGCCTCCTGTTATTTCTGTCTCTGCTTGTGCTTCGGGTTCTCGCAGATGATGCGTACAACACCAGCACGTCTTATAACTTTGCACTTGTCGCAAATTGGTTTTACACTAGCTCTGACTTTCATTTCTAGAACTCCTATCAGAATTTCTTGAGTCTGCGCTTCCTTGCATCAACGAAGCCGTCATGGTGATGCATCTTCATCAATCCATCAAGCTGCCTCATTGTTTCGAGGTCTACACCAACAAGAATAATCAACGATGTACCGCCGAACAGCATAGCAACATTCGAAGGGAATGAGAAGAACATCTGGATAAGTGTTGGAATCAAAGCAATGAATGCGAGGAAGATAGCACCTGGAAGGATGATACGGTTAAGCACCTTTGTAAGATATTCTTCCAGCTTCTCATTCCTAACACCAGGAATTGATCCACCATTATCTCTTATATTCTTAGCCATCTCAATCGGATTAAGCGTAACCTGTGTATAGAAGAACGCAAAAGCGATGATCAGCAGAGTATAGATGATAAGATACGGCGCACCCTGCGGATTAAGGAAATCTGCAACTGCTCTCAGCCAGCCAATATTGGAATTGTAACCAAGCTGAAGCGGGAACGAGAGTAACGTAGAAGCGAAGATTACAGGAATAACTCCCGATGGGTTTACCTTGAATGGGATGAAGGAACCCTGAGAACCATACATTCTTCTTCCAACAACACGGCGTGAATACTGTACCGGAATCTTCCTCTGTCCCTTCTCCTCGTAAACAACAAGTGCCACGACGAAGAAGAACATAACGATGACAACGATGATTGACACCGGATTGAGAAGACCGCTCGCAACGCTTCTCACCATTGTATAGGATGCGGAAGGAATACGAGCAACGATACCTGCGAAAATCATCAGGGAAATACCGTTTCCGATTCCGTTCTCCGTAATTCTCTCACCAAGCCATACCATGAGCATTGAGCCCGCTGTTACAGTGATGATTGATACAATTGTGAATGCTACCGGCCCGATAGCAAGCGCTCCGGGGATGCCACGTGCATACATTGATGCAGCAAGTGACTGGATAGCTGCTACGAAGATTGTAGCATAGCGTGTATACTGCTGGACCTTCTTAGACCCCTGCGGATCCTGCGCAAGCTTCTTCAGCGACGGGATGACGAGCATCAGCAACTGCATGATAATCTGAGTGCTGATGTACGGCATCACCCCGAGCATGAAAATTGAAAAGTTTGCGAAAGCACCGCCTGAGAAGAAGTTCAGGTATTCTGTGAAGGAGTTTGAGTTGGACTCAAAATAGCTGAGAACAGCTCCTGGGTTAACACCAGGGATCGGAAGAGCAGCTCCAATTCTCGTCACCGCAAGGATGCCGAAAGTGAAAAGGATCTTCTTCCTGATATCCTTCATTCTGAACATATCTACCAGAGTGTTTGCCATTGTAACCCTTCTCTTTTACCTGACCTCTCCGCCAGCAGCCTTGATTTTCTCAGATGCGGAACCAGAGATCTTAACCCCATCGATGACAAGCTTCTTTGTCACCTCGCCATCAGCAAGGATCTTAGCTGCCATCCTCCCCTTCAGAAGTCCCTTCTGGCGGAGTGTCTCATCAGAGACTGTCTCACCATCAGAGAAAACTCTGTCAAGCGTAGCAACAGAAATAGCCTGTGTCTCCTCCTTGAATGGATAGTTGGAGAAACCGCGTCTTGCAATACGCCTGTAGAGAGGCATCTGTCCACCTTCGAATCCGAGGCGGACACCACCGCCGGAGCGGCTGTTCTGCCCGTCATGGCCACGACCACATGAGCGTCCGATTCCGGAGCCATTGCCGCGACCTACTATGGTCTTGCGGGTTGTTGCACCCGCTGGCTTTACAATCTGTGCCATTACAGAACCTCCTCGACCTTTACAAGGTGTGAGACCGTGCGGACCATGCCGAGATTGACAGGGTTCGCATCGCGAATGACGGAGCTGGAAATCTTCCCAAGCCCAAGGGCCTTGATAGTCCTTCTCTGCACAGGAAGGGTACCTGCAAGCCCCTTAACGAGTGTTATCTTGATCTGCTTTGCCATGATTAACTCCACATTTCCTTCAGAGTCTTGCCCCTGCCCTTTGCCACTTCAGCTGCATTATACATATGCTCGAGAGCATCGAATGCTGCCTTGACAGTGTTGATTCCATTTCTGGAACCGAGGGACTTGGAAAGAACATCCCTGATACCTGCTGCATCACAGACAAGACGAACAGCACCACCTGCCTTGACACCTGTTCCAGGAACTGCCGGCTTGAGGAGTACGGATGCACTCTTGTAGTTACCGACGATGTCGTGAGGAATAGTTGTACCTCTGAGAGGAACTGTAATCAGATGTGCCTTAGCCTTATCTGTTGCCTTTCTTATTGCATCGGAAACATCATTTGCCTTTCCGAAGCCATATCCTACTCTACCATCACCATAGCCAACAACAACAAGTGCGGAGAAGGAAAATCTCTTTCCACCCTTGACGACTTTAGTAACACGGTTGAGCTTGACAAGCTTCTCGATGCATCCGTCTTTGACTTCTCTGTCTTTTCCCTTTTCCATACCGAACTCCTAGAACTTAATCCCGGCTTTTCTTGCGCCGTCGGCGATGCTCTTCACGATTCCGTGATAAATATAACCGTTGCGGTCAAATACTACGGAGTCGATGTTCTTCTCGAGAAGCCTCTTTCCTACAATCTCACCAAGCTTTTCAGCATCAGCTGTTGTATTCTTCATGCTCCTCAGATCGGCTTCAACGGTAGAGGCAGAGACCAATGTGTGTCCTACTGTATCATCAATGACCTGGACATACATATGGTAGTTGCTCCTGAAAACAGTCATTCTCGGTCTTGAGGCTGTGCCGGAGATTCTCTTCCTGATATGAGCCTTTCTCTTAGCGTGCCTTCTGTTTTTATCGATCATTCTGTTCATAACTCTAAACCGCCTTATTTCTTGCCACCGGACTTACCAACCTTGCGGCGGATAGTCTCGTCTTCGTACTTGATGCCCTTGCCCTTATATGGCTCAGGTCCTCTGAGAGAACGGATTTCGGCAGCACACTTGCCAACCTTCTCCTTGCTGATTCCGCTGATTGTGAGCTTTGCAGGTCCATCAGCTGTAATCGAGATTCCCTCTGGGATAACGTACTCGATAGGCAGGGAGTAGCCGAGGTTGAGTGTAAGGATATTGTCCTTAAGCTCTGCCCTATAGCCGACACCATTGATGAGAAGAACCTTCTGGAAACCTGCAGAAACGCCTGTAACCATGTTCTGGATCAACTGGCGATAGAGACCATGATAGCTCTTCGACAGCTTCTCATCATCCTTTCTTGTGACAAGAACCTCGTTGTTCTGAACCTCAACAGAAACTTCACCCTTAACCTGGAGCTGAAGCTCTCCCTTTGGTCCCTTTACGGTAACAAGGCCGTTGTCCACCTTTACTTCAACCTTCTCCGGAATCTGTACCGGAAGCTTTCCGATTCTAGACACTTACAGCCCCCTTACCAGATTGTGCAGAGAAGCTCACCGCCGACCTTGGCCTCTTTGGCCTTCTTGCCAGTGATGACTCCTGTAGAAGAAGAGACAACCACGACACCGATTCCGTTGTATACGGATGGCATATCCTTATAACCGCAATATACACGGCGGCCAGGTGTGGAGACACGCTTGAGGCCATGAAGTACAGGAGACTGATCATCACCGTACTTGAGGAAGATGCGGATGTATGTCACATCATCCTTTGTGACCTTCTTGAAATTCTTGATGAAGCCCTCGTTCTTAAGAATCTTGATAATCTGAAGCTTAAGATTGGAGGCTGTCACATCCACTTTTTCATGCTTTGCCTGACTAGCATTTCTGATTTTAGTCAGCATATCTGCAATTGGATCACTAACTGCCATACTTCACTCCTACCAGCTCGACTTCGTTACGCCAGGGATCTGGCCTTCGCTAGCCAGCTTCCTGAAGCAGATCCTGCACATGTCAAACTGGCGCATATATCCACGCGGGCGTCCACAGATTCTACAGCGGTTGTACCTGCGTGTGGAGAACTTAGGCTCCTTTTTTGACTTTACGATAAGTGACGTCTTTGCCATCTATAAGCTCCTTATTTTGCAGCGAACGGCATCCCGAGAGCCTTGAGAAGAGCATAGCCCTGCTCATCGTTCTGAGCTGTCGTAACGATAGCGACGTTGAGGCCGCTGATCCTCTCAATCTTGTCATAATCGATTTCAGGGAAAATGATCTGCTCAGTAATACCGAGAGAGTAGTTTCCGTGACCATCGAATGCATTAGGGTTTACACCCCTGAAGTCCTTAACACGTGGGAGTGCGATGCAGATGAGGCGCTCAAGGAAATACCACATGTTATCTCCCCTGAGAGTAACCATTGCACCAATCTCCTGTCCCTCACGAACCTTGAAGTTAGCGATGGACTTGCGTGCCTTAGTCTTCACGACATGCTGACCAGTAATCTGCTCAAGCTCCTTAACTGCTGCATCCAGAAGCTTCTTGTTTGTTGTAGCCTCGCCTACACCCACAGAAACCGTGATCTTCTCGATTTTTGGGATCTGCATGCAAGACTTAAAACCGAAGTCCTTCATCAGCTGAGGTGCTACTGTCTCTGTGTACTTCTTCTTGAAATTTGGTACGAATTTCTCTTCTGCCATATCAGAGCACCTCTCCTGTCTTCTTTGCATAGCGGATCTTCTTGCCGTTCTCAATCCTGTATCCTACTCTGGACACCTTGTCCTTTGAGACAAGCTGAACATTAGAAACGTGGATTGGAGCTTCGACTTCCATGATGCCGCCCTTATCCTGGGCATTTCTCTTCTTCATGGTCTTTGAAACCATGTTGACACCCTGGACGATGACCCTCTCTGTCTCTGGGTCAATCTGAACGATCTTGCCGGTACGGCCCTTATCCTTTCCGGCAATGACCTTGACTGTGTCATTTTTCTTCAGTCTCATACAGAACTCCTACAACACTTCCGGCGCGAGTGAAACAATCTTCATATAGTTTTCGCGAAGCTCTCTCGCGACTGGTCCGAAGATGCGCTTACCGCGCGGGTTATTGTTGGCATCAATGACTACGCATGCGTTGTCATCGAACCTGATATAGGTACCGTCAGGTCTGCGGTATTCCTTCTTTGTACGAACGACGACTGCCTTGAGCACATCGCCCTTCTTGATTGCTCCGTTCGGGAGAGCGTCCTTGACTGCCACAACGATGATATCACCTACTCCGGCAACGTATCTGTGGCTACCGCCGAGAACCTTGATGCACTGAACACGCTTTGCACCACTGTTATCTGCGACGTTGAGATATGTCTGCATCTGTATCATGGCGATTCTCCTTTAGCGTGCCTTCTCGACGATCTCTTCGAGACGCCAGCACTTATCTTTTGAAAGGTGGCGGCATTCTACAACACGTACAGTGTCTCCGATATGAGCTTCGTTGTTCTCATCGTGTGCCTTCACCTTCTTCGTCGAGACAACGTACTTCTTGTAAATCGGATGAAGAGTTCTGCCCGAGATTGCAACAACGATAGTCTTATCCATCTTGTCGCTGACGACGAGCCCTGTCATTTTCTTCTTGTTCGCTTCCATTTTCCGTGCCTCTCTTACTTATCTCCGCCGTTCTTCGCAATACCGATATCTATAGCATGAATACGGGTATTGAGACGGGCGATATCCCTTCTGGTTGTCCTGAGGAGCATTGGGTTATCGAGATGCCCGAGGACCTTCTGCAGCCTGAGATCCACCAGTTCCTTCCTGAGCTTGTCGCGCTCTGCCTCAAGCTCCTTGTAACTGAGATTCTTATAAGACTTCTTCATAAATTACTCCATATCCGAGCGGACGACGAACCTTGTCTTGATCGGAAGCTTGGAAGCTGCGAGAGCAAGAGCCTCTCTTGCAAGCTGCTCATCAACGCCACCCATCTCGAACATGATGGCTCCGGTCTTAACGACTGCGACCCATCCCTCAGGATTTCCCTTTCCATTACCCTGCCTTGTTTCTGCAGGCTTCTTTGTATACGGCATATCCGGGTAGATACGGATCCATACCTTACCACCACGCTTTACGTGACGAGTCATAGCGACACGGGCAGCCTCAATCTGGCGGTTTGTAATCCACCTAGGCTCAGTAGCCATGAGTCCATACTCGCCGAAAGCAAGTGTATTTCCTCTGTGTGCAACGCCATTGCGTTCGCCGCGCTGCTTCTTCCTGAACTTTATTCTCTTAGGACTAAGCATTTATCAGCTCCTTGCCTCAGCTTCTGTAGCTGTCTTCTTCTTTACAAGAGTACCGACAGTATCATCCTCAGCCTTGTTGTGGTCATAGATCTCACCATTGAAGACCCAAACCTTTACACCAATACAGCCGAATGTTGTGTGTGCCGTTGCTGTGCCATAGTCGATGTCTGCACGGAGAGTATGAAGAGGAACGCGTCCTTCCTTCATCCACTCTGTTCTCTTCATCTCTGCACCACCAAGACGGCCTGAGCACTGGATCTTGATACCCTGAACTCCACCATTCATTGCTCTGGAGATTGCATTCTTGAGTGCACGGCGGAATGCACCGCGATTCTCAAGCTGGCGAGCGATGCTCTGAGCAATAAGCTGTGCGTCACACTCTGCCTTCTTAATCTCTCTGATCTTGATCTGGACTTTCTTCTCAGTGAGCTTCTGAATCTTTTCACAGAGCTTCTCGACATTAGCTCCCTTTGCACCAATGATGATACCAGGGCGGGCTGTGCCTACAACGAGAGTGATGCGTCCGGGCTTGCGGATGATCTCCACATCGCTGATCTCTGCGCCTGAGACCTCAGGAGCTGCAAGAAGTGCCTTCCTGAGTTTGAGATCCTCATGAAGTGTGTCCCTGTACTCCCTGGGATCTACATACCATTTTGATTCCCAGGTCTTGTTTACGCCTAATCTAAGTCCGATTGGATTAACTTTCTGGCCCATTATCTTCCCACCTTCTCGTCTACTACGACAGTGATATGACTCATCCTTCTGAGAAGGATATCGCGCTTTCCATGGGAACGCGGCCATACTCTCTTGAGCCTCGGACCATCATCGATCTTGAGTTCCGAAACGAAGAGCGAATCCTCATCCAGCATCCTATTCTGGTTAAGTGCATTGGCACCTGCGGACTTAAGAACCTTGTGTATGAGCCTTGCACCCTTCTGAGGCATAGCCTCGAGAATGGCAACAGCCTCCGTATAGCCCTTGCCACGAACAAGGTTCGCAACCGGACGTACCTTGGAAGGAGACACCAGAAGATACTTGGCAACTGCTTTATAACCTTTCTTAGTTTCCATCGCTTTTACCTTTTACTTACCCGACTTATCGGATGCATGACCGCGGAAGATGCGTGTAGGTGCGAACTCACCGAGCTTGTGGCCTACAAGGTTTTCTGTCACATAGACAGGAACCCATGTCTTTCCGTTGTAAACAGAGATTGTCTGTCCAACCATCTCCGGGATGACCGTAGAGCTACGGGAGTAGGTCTTGATCATCTGCTTCTGACCAGTCTTATTCGATTCCATGACCCTCTTAAGAAGTTTAGCTTCAATAAAAGGACCTTTCTTGATTGACCTTGCCACTTTCTACTCCTACTACTTGCGTCTCTTAACAATGAAGCTGTTAGACGGCTTCTTCTTCGAACGGGTCTTACCACCCTTGGTCGGCTTGCCCCATGGTGTGACAGGATGGCGTCCAGCTGCTGTCTTACCTTCACCACCTCCATGTGGATGGTCGATTGGGTTCATGACAACACCTCTTACCTTTGGTCTCTTTCCGAGATGTCTTGAAGCACCTGCCTTACCGAGTGAAACGTTCATATGGTCTTCGTTTCCAAGAACACCGAGTGTAGCGTAGCACTCGCCGAAAACCATTCTCATCTCACCTGATGGGAGACGAAGTGTGACATAGTCACCTTCCTTAGCAACAATTGAAGCGCTCAGACCTGCAGAGCGAACAAGCTGTCCACCACGGCCGAGATTAAGCTCTACATTGTGCACGTTCATACCAAGTGGGATGTTCTTCAGTGGAAGAGCATTGCCAACAGTGAGAGGAGCTGTAGGTCCAGAAACGATTGTTGTACCTACGCTGATTCCCTTTGGTGCGAGGATGTAGCGCTTCTCACCATCCTTGTAGAATACAAGAGCGATGTTTACGCTTCTATTTGGATCATACTCGATTGTCTTTACAACGCCTGGAACACCATACTTGTCGCGGCGGAAATCAATCACCCTGTATGCCCTCTTATGTCCACCGCCACGGCGACGTACACTCACGCGACCGAAATTATCGCGGCCAGCATGCTTGTGGAGGTTCTTTGTAAGGGACTTCTCCGGCTTATCAGTCGTGATCTCGGAGCGAACGAGAACGATTCTCTGGCGGAGACCAGGAGTATTTGGTTTATATTTCTTAAGAGCCATTTTTCCTTATCTCCTTATACACTCTCGATGGCCTGGATCGACTGTCCCTTGGCCAGGGTCACAATTGCTTTCTTCCAGGAAGGTGTGTATCCCTTGATGTATCCACCCTTTCCTCTGGAGAACTTCGGCTTTCCGCCGATATTCATAACGTTGCACTTCACGCAGTCAACCTTGAAGATTTCCTTCACAGCTGCCATGATCTCATACTTATTAGCTGCCGGATCGACGCGGAAGGTATATTTCTTGCACTCGCCTTCACGTGCGATATTCGACTTCTCGCTGAGAACTGGTGCAATGATTACTCTATCTGCTCTCATACGTCTCTCCTTACCTCTCACCATAGAAGCTATTGAGATTAGAAGCCGCGCCCTTGAGGAGCAGGATCTTCTTCCCATAGAGAAGCTCTTTTGCTGAGAGCTTGTCATAAGCCTGTACATGAACATTCGGAATGTTTCTTGCAGCGCGGCGAATCATAGTGTCATCATCCTTCATGATGATGAGTGTGCGCTCCTTGTTTACTCCGAAAGCCTTTACGATGCTGACGATATCCTTTGTCTTTCCGCTCTCACTTGTGAAGTCATCCACAACAACGAGTCTCTCTTCCTGGATTCCAAGTGTGAGAAGGCTCTTCATTGCAAGTCTCTTCACCTTCTTCGGAAGTGAATAGGAGTAATCTCTTGGCTTTGGTCCGAAGATTGTACCACCACCAACTGCAATCGGGGACTTCTTGTCACCACGTCTTGCATTACCTGTTCCCTTCTGCTTATAAGGCTTCGTGTTGCTGTAGTTCACTTCAGCACGAGTCTTCGTGCAGGCCGTTCCGACACGGCGATTAGCAAGCTCGTTCCTTATGGCATGGTAGATCGAACCTGTAGATACCTCTACGTTGAATACGGCATCGTTAAGCTCGATTGTTCCATTTTCCTTTCCATTGATGGAAAAAACTTTCTGTTCCATAGTCTCTGCCTCTTACTTCTTCACCGCTTTTCTGACGACTACAGTGCTCTGAGCAGGGCCAGGAATAGCGCCCTTCACCATAAGAACCTGCATCTCGCTGTCTACAGCGACGACCTTCAGATTAAGTACAGTTGTCTTCACATTGCCCATGTGGCCAGCCATACGATGGCCTTTGAACGTATGAGACGGAGTCGATGACATTGCCGTACCACCAAGGTCCCTGTGGAACTTAGAGCCATGAGTTGCCCTACCGCCGCCGAAGCCATAGCGCTTCATGCCGCCCTGGTAACCCTTACCCTTTGATGTACCGGTGACATCAACGAACGTCACATCTTTGAAGAGATCCACACCAAGAACGTCACCAACATTAACCTCGTTGTCATAATCCCTGAATTCCATCACGGTCTGACTCGGAGCGGTGATGTCCTTGAACTGTCCGGCGAATGGTTTTGTTGTCTGGCTCTTCTTCTTTACGCCAGTTCCCAGCACTGCTGCTGAGTAGCCATTCTTCTCCTCGGTCCTGTTTGCGATGACTACGTTGTCCTCTATTTTGATAACAGTCACAGGGGTAAGTCTGCCATTAGCGTCAAACACCTGTGTCATTCCAACTTTTTTGCCGATAAGCCCTAACATCTCTTACCTCAACTTTACTGTCTTATTTCAACGTCCACACCTGCAGGGAGTTCAAGTTTCATCAGGGCTTCTACTACCTTCTGCGTGGGATCGAGAATGTCAATCAGTCTCTTGTGTGTTCTCATCTCGAACTGTTCGCGACTCTTCTTGTCTACATGTGGCGATCTGAGGACAGTATACCTGTTGATACGAGTCGGGAGAGGTACTGGGCCCGAAACTCTGGCACCCGCCTTCACAACTGTCTGAACGATTGCCCTGGAACTCTGCTCCACGAGCTCAACGTCAAATCCTCTCAGCTTAACCCGGATTCTTTCATTTGCCATTTTCTAAAAATCTCCAAAAATCTAATGTCCGCCGGGTTAGTCCCGGCAGACTTGAAATTCATTACTCTACGATCTCTGTTACCTGACCGGAAGCAACTGTTCTACCACCTTCACGAATAGCGAAGCGGAGACCCTTGTCCATAGCAACCGGGTGAATCAGGTCGACATTGATTGATGTGTGGTCACCAGGCATAACCATTTCCTTTCCTTCTGGAAGGTGAACAGTTCCTGTGATATCAGTTGTTCTGAAATAGAACTGTGGTCTGTATCCATCGAAGAATGGGGAGTGTCTACCACCCTCTTCCTTGGAGAGAACGTATACAGTTCCAACGAACTTCTGGTGAGGTGTGATTGAATTTGGCTTTGCAAGAACCTGACCACGGACAACTTCCTTCTTGTCGATACCGCGGAGGAGTGCTCCGATGTTATCGCCTGCCTGTCCTTCGTCAAGGATCTTGTTGAACATCTCAACACCTGTAACAACTGTGTTCTGTGTTTCCTTGATACCAACAATCTGTACTGGGTCGTTTACGTGAATAACACCGCGCTCTACTCTACCTGTAACAACTGTTCCACGGCCAGAGATTGAGAAGATGTCCTCGATTGGCATGAGGAATGGCTGATCAACAGCTCTCTCCGGAAGTGGGATGTAGCTATCCATAGCATCAAGAAGCTCATCGATGCACTTTGTAGCCTCTGGGTTATCCGGCTGTGTCATAGCAAGGTATGCAGAACCTCTGATAACAGGAGCATTAGCACCATCGAAACCATACTCTGTGAGAAGGTCTCTCATCTCTTCCTCTACGAGGTCAATGAGCTCTGGGTCATCTACCTGATCGCACTTGTTGATGAATACGATGATTGCTGGAACACCAACCTGGCGAGCAAGGAGAAGGTGCTCTCTTGTCTGTGCCATAGCGCCATCTGTTGCAGCAACAACGATGATAGCACCATCCATCTGTGCAGCACCTGTGATCATGTTCTTGATGTAGTCAGCGTGGCCCGGGCAGTCTACGTGTGCGTAGTGTCTGTTCTTGGACTGATACTCAACGTGTCTTGTGTTGATGGTGATACCACGAGCCTTCTCTTCCGGTGCATTGTCAATTGCATCGTAAGCAAGGGCCTTGTCACCGAACAGCTTTGCACAATGCATTGTGATTGCAGCTGTAAGGGTGGTCTTGCCGTGGTCGACGTGACCGATCGTACCTACGTTTACATGTGGCTTCGTTCTTTCGAATTTTTCCTTAGCCATCAGTTCCTCCTTGTGGCCTGTGCCACAAAAAACAAAGATATCTTATAAAGGCCCATGCCTTTATATTCTCAGAGACAGCTGATTGCGTCAGGAATCAAAGGGTTTCCAGCGGTCGGCAGGTACAAGCCTGACGACAATGGTCATATTTCTAAAAAAGACCGGTCCGGAACCACCTTATCGCCATCGGCAATCGGTTTGGCTCTTCTGTCCAACGCACCCCAAAAGGGCATGGTCAGACACCTTGACTAATTTACATAAACGCAAATTCTTTGTCAACAGTTTTTCATTTCTTTTCAATAAAATAAATTATCTCGGCATTAAAGGTCATGAAACATATCACAGCACATACCAATACATGTAAAAAAAAAAGAATTCTTTACGCGCGCGCGTTCAATAAATAGCATTCTGAAAGCGAACTTCTCGGCATGACAAACTTCAAGCCTCTGCAGCAGCTGCACCCCGCCCTTCTTTCTATATAAGTAAATTACAAGCACAAGGAAATCAGCTGACGATCCATCAATGCTCGTCCAGGCATTGCTATCTCAGCTCAACACTGAAGAAGAAAGAAGACTGTATTTATGGAATGTTTTATACAGGCTGTGTGTCCGATGTATTTAGAAAAGCATACGGTAATAGCACTTGCCAAACTGTATATTGTAATCAGGCACCACCCACACCTTTACACTATTGAACATCTGGAACCACCTTGATGTCGAAATATAAATAATCTTCTCTCCCTGCTCGAAAAAGAAACCTTCCGAGCAACCATTCTTCATGAATGGATTATCATTCTGCCATAAACCTTCCCAAGTGCTTTTTTCGATGATTGCACTCAGACTATAGAATGCCTGATTACAAACACTGCAATAATATCATAGATGCAAAACCCAACATCGTTATCATGCTGCCATGACTACATTCAGTTATCGCCCTTTATCGTGATTGACTTTGTGTTATTAGGCAATCAGCAGATCTTCTCCAAAGAGTTGAAACTAATCAATGTGCGCCTCAAGAAGGATCATGTAGTACATTTCTGGCCTCTTCTGCTCCTCCGGCAATAACTATGCCTAATTCAATCTATGGCTCATTTTCAATCGGCACAATGGCTTGAGATTACCAATTCACTTACTTGTTATTGTATTTGTAAATATTCCTTATTTGGACTATATAATTTAATTATAATATCGTACTTAAAAATAAAATGTAAAACCTAATTACTTACATAAGAAATAAATAAGACATTTCATAGAAATAATGCCTCCATCCCAAGCTTTTATTATTCCTATAGTGTTCAAAGGCATCAAACACCTACTGGATGTCAGGAAGACTGAAGCTGCATTCTCTCCATTCTCAAAACAGCAGATACTCAGTCTGGACGAAAAGCTCTTTGCTCTCAGGAGAGGCAATGGTAACGGATCAATAACAGCCGTAATAAACGTCAGTGGCGATTATATTTCCATCGATACTGGTACAAGCGGAACAGATATCCTTACAGGCGAACATCTTGAAAGCAAGACAACGCTTTCTCCGTATCAGGTGAGATGGATCAGACATTAAGAGTAAGGGTCTGTTATACGAGAAAATGCCAATTGCCCATAAGGGCCGGGAGACCTATTGGAAAGGCTGGGAAAGCTATGAGAAAAGCAGTCCCAGCCTTTCTTTCCATACTCATGCCCAGAAAAACACAGAGTTGCATCATATTGGATCAGACCTGTGATACTAGAGGTCTTGAAGTTGTGGATTGAATGATATCCGATATGGATATACAATCTTTATCGGATAGGGAGATGAAAATGATTGCAACCGTTTCAAAATGGGGAAACTCACTCGGAATAAGGGTTCCCTCCGACATAACAGCGGCAACAGGAATCAGTGAAGGCGACAAGGTCGAGATTACGAGCCGGAGCGATGGGAGCATCATCATACGGAAGAAAAAGAAAGATGTAGCACAGCTGAAAGCTTTCGGGGCGCTGCACCGATATGCGAATCCTGATCTCATTCAGCTTGAAAACAAGGCTTTCGGGATGGCTATGGAAGAGAAATACGGGAAGGGCAAGTGATGTATATCGATACCAACTATCTTCTCCGGTATATGCTCAATGACATCCCGGAACAGTCTGAAAAGGCGGCGGAAGCGATAGCGGAAGGCGCTGCAATATATCCAGAGATAGTCCCGGAAGCTGTATATGTCCTGCATAAGATATACGGGATAGGACGCAAGGATGTCGCGTCTGCTCTTATTGATGTACTTGATGACGTCGATGTGGAAAGAAAGGAACAGATAAGGGAAGCCCTGATACTTTTCAAAGAGACCAGACTGGACTATGTGGACTGCCTTCTCCTGGCAGGATTCCTGTCAGGGAAAAACGATTTTGTCACGTTCGACAAGAAACTCAGGAACAAGAAGAATTCTTTATCCAATAATTGAGTAAAGGGCTGCTGTACGAGAAAATGCCAATTGCCAATAAATGACAGGGAGGCCTATTGAAAAGGCTGGAAAAGCTATGAGAAAAGCAGCCCAGCCTTTCTCTCCATACTCATGCCCAGAAAAATACAAAATTGCAGCATACTGAATCTGACATGTGATGCCAGAGGTCTTGAAGTTTAGGTTTCTTTGCGGGGAGATCGTTTTTCCAGGAGCCGAATCTAAGCTGACTCTTTCTCGTCCAGCAGTGAATACCAAAAGGGACTGTACACTCGTCCATCTTTTCTGTTTTCTCATGCAACAGCCCCATTTTCCTCATCAATTCTGTTAGTCCTTAGTTACGAACAAACGCAGTTATCACCTTTATCTCACCACCTGCAGATTTCACTTTGTATCTCTTTACTGATGAAGGAATGATGAAGGTTTCTGCATAATGCACTGTAAATGGTTCAAATTCTCCATCAAAGCTTTCAATGACAGCTTCCTTTCCATCTACAAGATTGCAGACATGCATACTGTCACCCATAGTCACAGAATAAGAACGGTCTGTTGTATAACGTTCTGTCTCAATGAATTCAAGGCTATGAAGTCCTGTATGCTCCTTCTTGTACCCATCACAGCATTCCAGTGTTTTTTCCTGGTGTACAAGGTTGTTCATGACCCATTCGGTTGTGCGGTTGAACTGAATATTATTCATACCATGTTCAATATGAATCGGGCGTGGAAGGCCATCTAGCCCCACTCTGCCCCAATCCCAGAGCTTGAATGTGAAAATATAAGGCGTTGCGCTTATTTCCAAAACCATTGTGTCTGCACCGGAACAATGAACAGTACCAGCAGGAATCAGAATGTGATCATGTTTCTTAACCGGAACCTTGTTAACATACTTCTCTGCAGGGAACATGATTTCGCCTTTCTGTGCACGTTCAAGGTCCCTCTTCATCTCATCCTTATCAACACCATCTTTCAAACCAATATACACACATGAATTCTCCTTTGCATCGAGGATGTAATAGCTCTCATCCTGCGTATAATGCATACCGAATGTCTTCTGTATATACTCAGTCAGAGGATGCACCTGCAAGGAAAGATTCTGTCCATCCATTGTATCTAGAAAGTCAAACCGGATAGGGAATTCACGGCCAAACCTTGCAATATTCTTAGCTCCGAGGAATGGTTCAGGATATGTCAGAATCATATCCATCATAGGTAGTGAGACAAAGTCATCACCGAATTTGAGATTTATGCAATTTTCCTCAGGGACCCCATCAAAGCTCCAGGCATAGTTTTCCTCTTCGGGGGGAAGAGAGCAAACATGCTTCATCCACTGACCGCCCCAGACCCCCGGATCGAAATACGGTTCCATCCTGAATGGTTTATGACTGGCCTGATCCATAGCTGTAAAAAAAGCTTCTGCAGGAATCATCTTGGGCTGTTTCTCATTGTTTGTATCAACGATGTAATCCATATGATGAAACAGCTTGTCTTTATGCTTGTCAGCAAGTCTCCACTCTATGAAATAGCCTCTTTTCACCTTTGCAAGGACTGCATCTGAAGGATTGTCTGCAAGCCAGTTTGTATCGCCTCTTCTATACCTGAGCTGGCATTCCCATCTGTTGAGGTCAAAATATATTGAAATATCTCCAGCTGTAATCAGGGAAGCTCCACAGCCTATCACAAGAATGATACCGCTTTCGGTTTCATCAATCTCTTCTGCAATAGTCTTGAGCTTTTCCTTATCAAAGCATGCTTTTATCTCTTTTGATGTCATGTATGCAAATACTCTGTCATCAGAGAGATAATCTCGGAAGATATCATCAAGCTTCTCATATGGGAAAAGTGCATTATCAGAAAAAACCGTCAGCGCAGGTTTCAGTCCGGCAAGGCCGTCGGCAATTGTTTCTGCTTTCACGCCTGGATATAAATCGCAGACAACCACCGTTTTTTCACGGTTACCCACACATTTCTGTATTTCCATGCAGATAGCGTCATATCCGGAAATGACTGCTCCATCATACCCTTTGACGGTTGTCATCGGATGAAGATCATAATTTGAGTAAGTATGGTATTCATACATTTTGCTGACCTCCCCTTTTCATTGCCTGAAACAATCCCTGAAAAACGCGTAGAGATGTATCAAGTTCAATATGTATTTTTATATTCCTATCAAGACACAATGCAGAAATCTGCTTTGAGAAGAACCTGAATGATTTCGATATCTGTCCTGCAAACACAATCATGTCAGGCTTAAATGAATCGACAAATGGTCTGACAGCAGCTTCAAGATTTGCTCCAAATTCATCAAAAAGAGAAAGAGCCCTTCCATCTCCAGAAGAAGCAAGTTCATCAAGAAGACGACCAGCAACATCATGGCCAAAGTATCTGACTGCCAGTTCTGACTGGCCTCTTGCAGAGATATAATCATCGATGATTGAATCCTTGAAAGGGTAATTATATATCCACCCGTCCGCTGGTATCCCGAGTGTCTGATCTGCAGAACATCTGTCATTTACAACAAAAGCAGAACCAGCTCCAGTTCCAATGACAACAAACATTATTTTTCCTGTCTTTCCAGAAACAGTTGATGCGTATCCTTCTGCAAAGGCGGCAACATCATGCAAGAATACTGTCCGTGCTGATGACAGCTTGCTATCAAGCAGTCCGGAAAGACCTTCCATGACAGGAATTCCATAGATTGAATCGTATTTACCGATACCTTGCATGAGGCTTATTCCTTTCTCATAGTCAAAGGGGCCGGGAAATGCGAACCCTATGCCATCACATCTCTCAGCCTTTTCAGCCTCCATTGCTATTACAGAAGCAATGTTTCTGAAGATTGTATCTTTATCTGCAGAAGACATTGAAGGATGCTCTGAAATCGTTCCCAGAAGCTGTCCGCTTTCATTGATTATTCCGGATTTGATATTAGTTCCACCTGCATCAAGCATTACATACATGGCAAATCACCCTGTTAAATGTTATAACATTATATCATTAATAAAAACAAGCATTAGTTTTATCAAAAAAAGAAAAGCGGAACTAATCTTTCTCCATAAGCCATCTATGCAGGGAGATACCTCTTCTTACCGCAATATCTTCTCTGACAACAGAATATCCCATATGGCTGAAAAATGGCTTTGCACAGTCAGAAACATAGACCTGAATGCGTTTATCTGTCATAGCCTCCAATGCTTTCAATAAAACCTTGCCGACGCCTCTTCCCTGATACTCTGAAGAAACGTAGAGCATATCCAGAAGCCCTGTTTCAGGGAAAATACTGCCAAATCCAAGAAGGCTATTCCCTTCTAATGCACAGATACAATAAGAAGCGAGCAATGGTTCTGAAAAACTTTCAGGATCAATGTCATCCGGAGCCCAGGCCTCCAGCTGAGAAGGCATATATGAGCTACAGCAGACAGTTCTGACAGTATCCCTGAAAAGCTTGACGACATCCTCAGAAAGCAATGAGTTGAATCTTTCTATGCGCACTTGCTCCTCTCCTTATCTTCAGTTATCTTACATCGAGGAGATGACAATGAGAACAATAGAATATAAGACACAAGGAACATGTTCCAAAATGATTACATTTGAACTCGATGATGACAACAGAATCCACAATCTGAAGTTCAATGGAGGATGCAATGGGAATCTGCAGGGAATAGGAAAACTTTGCGAAGGGCAGAAAGCAGAGGATGTGATGGAAAGGATAAAAGGAATCAGATGCGGCTTTAAACCGACATCATGCCCTGACCAGTTATCAAAAGCAATTGCAGAAGCTCTTAACTGAAAATAATCCCTCACATGAGGGATTTTGTTTTCAGATATTAATTCCTCTTGCAGTCATGAACGCCACAAAATCATTATAGATTGATATGTCTGCAATGACCTCCTCACCATCAAGCGCTATTCCCTGGCACGAAGTGAGGGCAATGAAATCAGGGACGGTGATTACTTCATCCTTATCAGCTCTTTCAAAGAGATATGGTACGCTGGATTCGCGAAAGCTTTCATTACCATTACGTCTTTCCCAATCCGTTATCATGGCGACAGTAGAGCGCTGAGAAAGCCATCCTTCAATCTCTCTCATAGGGTTCCTGATAAAACGACGTGCGTAAGCTGTCAGGGAATAATAATCATCATAATCGGGAATCATAAAGCCTCCTCTACAAATAATACCACAAGAGAACAAAAATACACTGAGCCCGTAAAATTACAGGCTCAAATAAAAAGCCTCCCCGAAGGGAGGTTTTATAAGTGTCCTGAAGACTACCAGCGGAAGTGGCTGAATGCCTTGTTTGCATCTGCCATTCTGTGTACATCTTCCTTCTTCTTGAAAGCTGCACCAGTGGAGTTGTAAGCATCCATAAGCTCTGCTGCAAGCTTATCGCTCATGCTCTTACCGTTGCGGGCGCGAGCAGCTGCAATAATCCAGCGCATTGCAAGTGCTTCTCTTCTTTCTTCCCTGATCTCAACAGGAACCTGATATGTAGCACCACCTACACGTCTTGACTTGACCTCAACAACAGGCTTTACATTGTCGACAGCCTTTGTGAAGATATCAAGCGGATTCTCACCACTCTTATCACCGAGTTCCTGCATTGCTGTATAAAGAATGCGTGTAGAGACACTCTTCTTACCATCAAGCATCATGCGGCAAATGAACTTCTCGACAACTGTGCTGTGGTAAATCGCATCTGGGGTAGCCTTTCTGGCTGGAGCTTTTCTATCTCTTGACATATCTTTCTCCTATCAAGCCTTTGGCTTCTTTGCGCCGTACTTGGAGCGGCTGCGCTTGCGATCTGCAACACCGAGGGTATCCTTGGTACCGCGGATGATGTGATACCTTACACCTGGGAGGTCCTTTACTCTTCCGCCTCTGATAAGAACAACAGAGTGCTCCTGAAGGTTATGACCGATACCAGGAATGTATGCGGTAACTTCGATTCCGTTGGAAAGGCGCACACGAGCTACCTTTCTGAGAGCAGAGTTCGGCTTCTTAGGAGTTACTGTCATAACTCTGGTGCAAACTCCTCTCTTCTGAGGGCATCCCTGAAGAGCCGGAGACTTTGTCTTCGACTTAGAGGTTTCTCTACCCTTTCTAATAAGCTGATTAATAGTAGGCATCTTACGATACACTCCTTAAAATTGACCCGCTCATCTCACAGTTGAGGGATCTATGCCACACAAGCAGCACATCTATTCAGAACGATGGTCAGCATGAGAACTGCCACAAAAGCCCAGAAGGGGCGCCAACAGGCGCCTTACTCCTCAAAAGAGCCTTCGTCTATATCGACAGGTTCTCCCACCGTCTTCATATCACCAAGTTCTTCTGCGTCGAAATCATCTGCATAAGCAGAGGTATCAACCTTCTGCTCTCTGCGAGCCTTATCGACCTCTTTCTGGATTTCAAGAAGCTTCTCATCCTCATCAAGGTGCACAGACCTGTAACGCTTCATACCGGTTCCAGCCGGAATGAGGTGACCGATGATGACATTCTCCTTGAGACCTCTCAGCTCATCCTTTTTACCCGCAATGGCCGCGTTGGTCAAGACCCTTGTAGTTGAAAGGAAGGATGCCGCGGAAATGAAGGAGTCAACAGAGAGGGCTGCCTCGGAAACACCCTGCAGAACAGGACGTGCGATAGCAGGTGTCTTACCCTGTTTCTTCATCTCTTCATTCACACGATCAAAGAGGTTCTTATCTACTCTCTGCATCTTTACGAACTGTGTATCGCCTGCTCTGAGGATTTCAACTTTCCTCAGCATCTGGCGAATGATAATTCCAAGATGCTTTTCGTTGATTTCAACACCCTGCATTCTGTAAACCTTCTGGATTTCGTTTACAAGGAATGAAAGGACTGCATTCTCTCCAAGAACATCAAGGACCTCACGAGATGTGACAGGTTCATCACAAAGCGGCTCGCCTGCCTTTACCTCATCACCCTCGCGGACAAGGAGGAGCGCATCTTTTGTATATACTTTATGTGGGTGCAGAGTACCGAATGCATCACGGATCGTGACAGTAGTAGTTGAACCGTTTGCAGCACCGGCCTGAACTCCGACAACAGTACCTGTAACACGTGCAAGGATAATCGGGTTGACCTTGTTGGAGGAAGATACCTTTCCATGTCTTGCCTCAAAGAGTGAGTCAACCTGAGGAAGACCACCAGCGATATCCTTAGTAGTTGTACTGTCCTTGGATACCTTGGCAATGATATCACCTGCTTCAACTCTTTCGCCTTTTTCCTTGACGACCATGTATGCACCACCAGGAATCTGATACTGATTCATCTCTCCGCTGTCCGTACGAACAAGTACTGACGGACGGAATGCACCAAGATGAGAACCTGGAACGACAATCATTTCTGTATCGCCAGCCTCGTTGTAGATCTTCCTGTATGACTTGTCCTCGACAAAATCATTCATCTCTTCAACAAAGCCTGATTCCTCAGCAATGATAGGCTCGGAGAATGGATCGAATGTGATGATTGCCTCACCTTCTCCAACAACCTGTCCTTCAGAAACCATCAGTTCAGAACCTGCAGGTACCTGATATTCTGCTTCAGGACCTACGACAAAGGTACGGAATTCAGATGTCACATCCTCAATCTGCAGGAGTCTTCCATTCTCTGCAGCTGGCACATCGTGACCAACCTTTCTATAGAACGGATATCCCTTGCCTACAGCATCGCCATTCTTTACGAGAAGTTCATCAAACTGTCCTGTAATCTCCTCGAATACCCTTGAAATGGTGATATGACCCTTTCTCGGGAAGAGACGCTGTCCCTGGCTGTTATGGATGATAAGTCCCTTCAGGCCACGTACAATCGTAGGATAGCTGAATGAGAGCTTGTTCTCCTTTGTGGATGTTGATGCAGTACCACCGACATGGAAGGTACGCATCGTAAGCTGAGTACCAGGCTGACCAATTGACTGTGCAGCGATAATACCGACAGCTTCTCCAATTTCAACAGGGCGGTTGGTTGCAAGGTTGCGTCCATAGCACTTGCGGCATACACCATGCTCTGCCTCACAAGTGAGAACCGTGCGGAGAAGAACCTTCTCAACACCGGCCTCTTCAATAGCAACAGCAATCTCGTCGGAAATTTCCTCGTTAGCTTTTGCAAGCACAACAGGACGGCCTTCCGCATCCTTAAGGAACGGATGAAGAACATCCTCCACAGGGCAGGAACCGACAATACGGGAAGCAAGTGTCTCGATGACGGCATCGCCGTCCTTCACTGCGCTTACCCAGATACCATTGATTGTATGGCAGTCCTCTTCAGATACAACGACATCCTGAGCAACATCAACAAGCTTACGTGTAAGGTAACCAGCCTTTGCTGTCTTGAGAGCTGTATCGGTAAGACCCTTTCTAGCACCGTTGGATGAGATGAAGAACTCCATGATTGAAAGTCCTTCCTTGAAGTTGGACTTGATTGGAAGCTCAATAATCTTTCCATTTGGCTTAGCCATAAGACCACGCATACCACCAAGCTGTCTGATCTGGTTCTTGGAACCTCTAGCACCGGACTCGACCATCAGATAAAGTGGGTTAAATCCATGCTGGCTTCTCTTGAGCTCATCCATGAGCTTGTCAGTAAGCTTCTCATTGGTCTCTGTCCAGACTTCGATGACACGGTTGTATCTCTCTTCCTGTGTAATCTGACCATCGTGGTACTGCTTGAAGACAACGGACTGCTTGTCGTTTGCATCCTCAATAAGCTCTGCCTTCTCCTCAGGAACAACCATGTCAGAAAGACCGATTGTAGCACCAAAGAGTGTTGCATACTTGAATCCGAGATCCTTTACAGAATCAAGAAGATCAACTGCAACGGAAGGCTTCTTGTTTCTGATAGTCTCTCCAATGACCTTTCTCAGCTGCTTGTCGCCAAGACAGTAGTTCTGATAAGGAATACCTTCAGGAATAGCCGCATTGAAGATGATTCTTCCCGGTGTTGTAGCATACCAGCTCTTACCATCGGAAATCATGGAAGCACCCTTCTCATCAACAATCTCGAGGCCCTTCTTGAAGCGATAATAAATCTTCTCATTGTATGAGACAGAATATGCATCGATAGCTGCTTCTATCTCAGCAACAGTCTCAAATCTCTTTATCTTCCTCTCTGGATCAAGGTCTGTTCTCTCTTTTGTAAGATAGAAGATACCAAGAACCATATCCTGTGACGGGAATGCAATTGGCTTGCCGTTTGCAGGATCGAGAAGGTTTGTCGTGCTGAGCATGAGTGTCCAGCATTCAAGCTGTGCAGCATGTGTAAGAGGCACATGGATAGCCATCTGGTCACCATCGAAGTCAGCATTGAAAGCATGACATACAAGCGGATGAAGCTTGAGAGCCTTTCCTTCAACAAGAACAGGTTCAAATGCCTGGATACCGAGACGGTGGAGTGTAGGAGCTCTGTTGAGCATAACAGGATGCTCTTTTACAACCTCATCAAGGACTCCCCATACCTCTGGAGCTTCCTGCTCAACAAGCATCTTTGCTCTCTTTACATTCTGAGCAATCTCTTTCTGCTCAAGCTTGCGCATGATGAACGGCTTAAAGAGCTCGAGCGCCATCTTTGATGGAACACCGCACTGATGCATTCTCAGCTCAGGTCCGACAACGATTACAGAACGGCCGGAGTAGTCAACACGCTTACCAAGGAGGTTCTGTCTGAATCTACCCTGCTTGCCCTTGAGAACATCGGAGAGAGACTTGAGATCCCTCTTGCTGCTACCCTTTGTCGGGTTCGGGGTCTTTGAGTTATCAAAAAGGGAATCAACAGCTTCCTGGAGCATTCTCTTCTCATTTCTGATGATGATATCCGGAGCCTGAATCTTGATAAGCCTATCAAGACGATTATTCCTGTTGATGACTCTTCTATAAAGCTCATTGAGGTCAGTCGTAGCAAAGCGACCACCATCAAGCTGAACCATCGGGCGCAGATCTGGCGGGATAACCGGGATTACCTTGAGGATCATCCACTCTGGTTTATTTCCAGAGGAAAGGAACTCCTCGCAGTAGCGGATACGGGAAAGAAGCTTGCTGTCAATCTTGTTGTTGGCCTCTTCCTTCTGGGAAAGCTGCTCTCTGAGTTCTGCAGAAAGTGTCTGCAAATCGAGGTCTTTCAGAAGGTCATAAATAGCCTCTGCACCCATTCCTGCCTTGAAAGTATCACCATACTTGTCAACAGCGGCATAGTATTCATCCTCATTGAGAACCTGATACTTTCTCAGGTCAGTATCCTGACCAGGATCAGTAACGACATATTTCTCATATGAGAGTATTTCCATAAGTTCTGAACGCTTGATGTCCAGAAGATAGCTCATGATTGAAGGTGTTGAACGATAGAACCAGATGTGAGCAACCGGAGCTGCCAGCGTGATGTGTCCAATACGTTCACGGCGGACCTTTGTATCTGTGACCTCTACACCACAGCGGTCACAGACGACACCTTTATATCTGTTTGACTTGAACTTTCCGCACCAGCATTCCCATGCTTTGGTTGTACCGAAAATTCTCTCGCAGAAGAGGCCATCCCTCTCCGGGCGGAGTGAACGGTAATTGATGGTCTCAGGCTTTTTGACTTCACCATAGGACCATGCAAGGATCTGCTCCGGTGAAGCGAGCTTAATCCTGATTGAGCTGAAATCCTGTATTTCCTTCATTCCGTCTTTCCTCCTAGAAAGTGCCTTTCTCTCTCTTGGCAATCAGTTCTTCATCACGCTCTGTGAGTGGAACCTGCTTCTCATTCTCATCGTATACGGACATATCGAGGGCGAGACCTCTGATTTCCTGAACGAGAACGTTAAACGCCTCCGGCATCGATACAGTCTCTGCCGGTTCACCCTTGACGATGGACTCGTAAATCTGAACACGTCCCTTCATATCATCGGACTTGATTGTCAGAAGCTCCTGGAGTGTATTTGCAGCACCATAAGCCTCGAATGCCCAGACTTCCATTTCTCCAAGTCTCTGTCCACCGAACATAGCCTTACCGCCAAGTGGCTGCTGAGTAACAAGAGAGTAAGGACCTGTTGAACGAGCATGCATCTTGTCATCAACAAGGTGATGCAGCTTCAGGTAATAGATATAGCCGCAGAAAACATCATTTACGAATGGAATACCAGTACGTCCATCGTAAAGCTTTGTCTTGCTGTTTCTCGGAAGTCCTGCCTCTTCCATCTCATGTTCAATCTGCTCCATAGTCGCAGACTGGAAGACCGGAGTCTTATACCACTTGTCATTCTTTACAGCAGCCCATCCAAGCTGTGTCTCCATCAGCTGTCCGATGTTCATACGGGAAGGAACACCAAGCGGATTGAGACAGACATCAAGTGGAGTACCATCTGCCATGTATGGCATATCCTCTTCAGGGAGAACACGGGATACAACACCCTTGTTTCCATGGCGTCCAGCCATCTTGTCACCCTGCTTGAGCTTTCTCTTCGTGGCAATAAGAACCTTGATAGTCTCATCAACACCGGGCTGCAACTCATCCTTATCGCTCTTCTTGAGGCGCTGGATGTCGATAACAGTACCTTCTGTTCCGTGTGGAACCTTAAGGGAAGAATCCCTTACTTCCTTTGCCTTCTCACCAAAGATTGAATTGAGGAGCTTCACTTCAGGTGTTGTATCAGCCTCGCTCTTCGGTGTTACTTTTCCAACAAGTATTGAACCCGGATGTACATAAGTACCAATGCAGACAATACCCTCTGCATCAAGGTGTTCAAGAAGCTTGTCGCTTGTATTAGGAATATCCCTTGTAAGCTTTTCAGGTCCAAGCTTTGTCTCACGCACATCGATGGAGAATTCCTTGATGTGGATGGATGTATAGATATCTTCCCTTACGACACGCTCGGAAATGAGAACAGCGTCCTCATAGTTATAACCATTCCATGGTACAAAGCCGACAAGAATGTTGCGTCCGAGTGCAAGCTCGCCATTCTGTGTAGCAGGACCATCTGCAAGCACATCACCTGCTTCAACCTTATCACCGACATTGACAATCGGCTTCTGATTAAGACAGGAATCCTGGTTTGTCCTCTCGAACTTATGGACTTCGTATTTATCGATCTCTCCCTTGATTTCCGGCTTATCTGGAACAATCCTGATTTCTGTCGAAGAGACATACTGAACAGTACCTGCTCTTCTTGCCTTGATAAGCACTCCGGAATCATATGCGGTTCTCTGTTCCATACCGGTACCTACACGCGGAGCCTCAGGGAATACAAGAGGAACAGCCTGACGCTGCATGTTAGAACCCATGAGGGCACGGTTAGCATCATCGTGCTCGAGGAATGGAATGAGAGATGTAGCGACAGATACTACCTGGCGAGGAGATACATCCATCCAGCTGATTTCTTCAGGACTTGCAACACCGTAATCACCATAGTGACGTACTGCAATCTCCTTCTCAAGGAAATTGCCGTCAGCATCAATTTTCGCGTTGCCCTGAGCAATGTAGCACCTCTCCTCATCGTTAGCGTCGAGATACTGGACATCATTTGTTACCTTCCCGTTCTCAACCCTTCTGTAAGGAGTCTCAATGAAACCATACTCATTTATACGTGCATAGTTTGCAAGAGAAAGGATAAGACCGATGTTTGAACCTTCTGGAGTCTCAATAGGACAGATTCTTCCATAGTGCGTATAGTGAACGTCGCGGACTTCATAAATAGCACGAGCAGAAGATCTTGAAAGACCTCCTTTAGGTCCGAGTGCAGATACACGGCGCTTATGCGTAAGCTCTGCAAGCGGGTTGATCTGATCCATGAACTGGGAGAGCTGTGAGGATCCGAAGAACTCCTTGATTGCACCTACGATAGGCTTTATGGAGATGATTTCCTGTGGCTTCACAGAATCATCTGTGATGTTCATCTTCTCACGGGCAGTCTTCGCCATGCGGTTGAAAGCTTCGGAAAGAGTAATCTCAAGAAGCTCTCCGACTGTTCTTACCCTTCTGTTTCCAAGAGCATCGATATCATCTTCCTTGATTGTACCGTTGCAGAACTGGATAAGGAAGTTGACAGTATTCACAACATCATCTGTTGTAAGTGCTGTAGAGGAAAGATACTTCTCCTCCTCTCTTCCGTAGAATTTCTTGTTAAGTTTGTGGCGGCCGATATTAGACAGTTCGAATCCACGACCATGGAGGAAGAACTCCTGGAAGTAGCTGATCACACGCTTAGGATCCGGGAATGTCTTGAGGTTCTGAGGCAGTGAGTTCCTGCAGGCCTCAACAATCTGGCCAATATATTCATTCTGGAATTCTTCAGACTCTTCCTGCCTGTAGCTCGGGCAGAGAATACGCTCACGGCGGAGTGTCTTAAGAACTGCAAGAGCAGGAGAATCAATGTCTGTTGCAGTTGTATCAACAACTTCAACTGTCTCAATTCCCGCACTTCTGAGTTCTTCAAGTTCGATAGCACCAAGCTCAGCGCCTGCAGGGAAGCGAAGATCTCCATCTACACGGATATCCTTGTAGGAATAGTACTTAGCATCATCTGAAAGGCTTTCAGAGATGACAATTTCCTTGGATGTATAGAATGCAGATACAATTTTCTCTCTTGTATCAATACCAAGAACACGGAGGAAGAATGTGACAAGAAACGGCTTCTTACCGAAGCTTACCTGAATGATGTTATTAACCTTCTTTCTCTCGGCTGCACTTGTAAGCTCGCCTTTCTTGGCATCGGTTTTCTCATTCTTTCTTGTAAGAACAAATTCAAGCTTTGTTCCTGAATATGGATAGAGTGTACCATAATACAAGGAAGAGGAATCGTTCTTCTTTCCTTCCTTGAACACAACACCTGGAGCACGAACAATCTGAGAAACTATTACACGCTCTGCTCCATTGATGATGAAAGTACCACGATCCGTCATCAAAGGGAAATCGCCAAAGAAAATCTCCTTCTCCTTGATTTCTCCATTCTTAGTTTCGAGAGCAACATTAGCCTTGATTGGCACACCAAACGTTCTGCCCTTCTTCTTGCATTCGGACTCAGAATACTTGATGCCATCCATATCGACTTTATAACCGTTATACTCAACCCTCATATCCTCATTAGGAGAAACAATTGGGAATGTTGAACGGAATACGGATTCAAGACCATATGATGGATCGGGCTCCTCGCCTTTGAGAACCCTATCAAGCTGAAGGAACTTACTGAACGACTCGGTCTGGATTCCAATAAGATTCGGAAGTTCGCATACCTCCGGCAATTCGGAACCGATGTCTACTCTCTTAATGCCTTTGCCTTTGCTGGGAATCATTGTACCTCCATAGCACACTGGATCGCATTTTTGCTCTGCCTCAGCAGACACCTAAGCCATCGGGGTCACCGATGGCATATCCCAGGCCCTTAACGGACCTGGGTAAAACTTAAAGAAAGGTTGTGTTATTTGACTTCGATAACACATCCAGCAGCTTCGAGCTTCTCCTTCATGGATGCAGCCTCTTCCTTGCTGACGCCTTCCTTGATATTGCCGCCATTCTCGCAAAGATCCTTTGCTTCCTTGAGGCCAAGACCTGTTACAGCTCTGACTTCCTTGATACAAGCAATCTTCTTTGCAGCGTCTACGCTCTTGAGAACGACTGTGAACTCTGTCTGCTCTTCCTCAGCTGCAGCACCCTCTGCACCACCAGCAACAGGACCAGCAACAGCTGCAGCAGCAGCTACGACACCAAATTTCTCCTCCATCATCTTGATGAGGTCAGCAACGTCCATAACGCTCATCTGAGCGATGGATTCAAGGATTTCTTCCTTTGTAGCCATATTATCTTCTCCTTATAAAAACCACGGTCTAGCAGGTTACTTGAAGACTAGGACCGTATTAGTTCTCTGATTCTGTAGCAGCCTCTGCTGGTGCGCCACCCTTTGACTCGACATAAGCAAGGAGTGTAGCAGCGAGTTTCTGTACAGGTGCCTTCATCGTACCCATAAGGGAAGCGATGAGTTCAAGCTTGGTTGGAAGCTTCGAAAGTGCCTCAACCTCTTCAGCTGACATGAACTTTCCATCAAGAAGAGCTCCCTTGACCTGAATGCTCACGCCATCCTTGTTTGCATTGAAAAGAACCTTAGCAACCGTATTGGCTGTGTCACCCTTTACGAGAGCAACAGCTGTTGGTCCCTTCATCTGCTCCTCAGCACCTGTTCTATCGAGGTCCTTGAGAGCAATCTTTGCGTAGCGGTTCTTTACAACACGATATGCAGCTTCATCCTTCTTCAGAGCCTTTCT
>CALXYN010000019.1 GCA_944392975.1 uncultured Spirochaetaceae bacterium
CTGTCCTTGTTTATCTCTCCTGAAATAAGCACAGAACGTGTTTTCAGCAATCTGTCATTGAGAGCCGGATCCGGCCTGTATTCATTTTTCTCATTTTCCATGACTTAAATAATAGCGGCAAGGAGTGGTTGGGTCTAGACAGCGGAATCATTATAATGAAGGCATGAAAGTAGCTACAGTTTCCGTGATAGGACGCCCATCAGCAGGTAAATCAACGCTTGTGAACACAATAACAGGAATGAAGGTTTCGATAACGTCCCCCACTCCTCAGACCACAAGAAACAAAATACGTGGCATCTATACTGATAGCCGTGGACAGCTCATATTCACAGACACTCCGGGCTTTCACATCTCCGAGAAGGAGATAAACAGACGCATGCAGGATGTGACGGTTTCTTCTCTGAAGGATTCAGATATGATTCTCTATCTTCTCGATGGAAAGAGAACGCCTGGAAAAGAAGAGGAGACGATTTCGAGGCTTGTGGCAGCAGCAGAAGTTCCCGTTGTGGCTGTACTGAATAAAAGTGACATTCTCTCAGACGAAGAAAAGAAAACAGGCATAGATTTCCTTTCTTCATGTTTTCCCTCATCTCCTGTACTCCTCGCCTCCGGAAAAAATGATGAAGGAGTTGATGAAATACTGATAGAACTTTTCCGCATTGCACCAGAGGGTGAGATGCTATATGACGAAAGCACTTATACCGATCAGGATCTTGAGTTCAGAGTTTCCGAAATCATAAGGGAGAAAACAATCGAGAATCTTTCGGATGAGATGCCCCATGTCATTTTTGTCGAGATAGAGGACATGGAATATGATGAAAAAGAAGCCCATGTCTGGATACGTGCTGCCATCAACACGGAAAGAGAAGGACAGAAAGGCATTATTGTAGGCCGTGGTGGCGAGAACATAAAAAGAATCAGGAAAGAGTCTTTCAAGGAAATCAGGAGAATATTCCCCGGATCCAGGCTCACACTCGATCTGAGGGTCAAGTCCCAGCCTGGCTGGAGGAAAAACGGCAGGACGCTGGACAGAATCTTCAGAGACTGAACTGGCTTTTGTACATTGTCGCGTAGAAACCGCCTTTTTCCATCAATGCCTGATGGGTTCCGGATTCAATCACATCGCCATCCTTGACGACAAGAATCAAATCGGCACTTCTTATCGTTGAAATGCGATGGGCAACAATAAATGATGTACGTCCCTTCATCAGGCGCATGAACGCTTCCTGTATCATCATCTCGGTTCTGGTATCTATGGATGACGTAGCTTCATCGAGAATGAGCATCTCAGGCTCTGCAAGCATTATGCGGGATATCGAGATAAGCTGCTTCTGCCCTGCAGATATTCCATCACTGCCATCGGACACAAGCGCATCATATCCATCAGGAAGGGATGCTATGAAGGAATCGAGATGGGCAAGACGAGCTGCTTTTCTTATCTCCTCATCGCTGGCATCTTCCTTTCCAAGCGCAATATTCTCCCTGATGCTGCCATTCTTAAGCCATGTATCCTGCAACACCATTCCATAGCACTTTCTCAGAGATGTGCGTTTTACAGAGGAAATATCCACTCCATCGATGCTGATTGTGCCACGCTGCGGATCATAGAATCTCATCAGCAGATTTATGAGCGTAGTCTTTCCTGATCCAGTCGGACCGACAATCGCAATCTTCATTCCAGGTTCCACGGAAAGAGAGAAATCCTTTATGAACTCACGCTCTGGCGTATATGAAAAACCTATATGATTCATTTCTACCCGCCCCTCTCTGACATACATCTCAGGGCATGAATCATCCTCGTCTTCCTCCTCGGCATCCAGGAATGCAAAAATGCGGGCAGCCGATGCCAGAGCATTCTGAAGCTCTGTGACAACACCGGAAATCTCATTGAATGGTTTCGTATACTGAGAGGCATAGCTGAGGATTGATGTAAGTGCTCCGATGCTCATTGCGCCCGTAAGGGCTGTAAGACCTCCTGAGAGAGCAACTCCTGTATAGACAAGGCTGTTCACGAAGCGTGTAACAGGATTCGTGAGAGATGAATAGAACGTGGCAAGAAGCGAACACTCTGCCCAGTGCTTGTTGATTTTGTCAAACTCTTCCTGATTGCTCTCTTCCATACCATAGGCAGCAACGACAGATGAACCAGAGATCATTTCATCAATGAAGGCAGTCTGCACACCTCGTGCCTCGCTTTGCTTATAGAAAAGAGAGAATGTCTTTCTTGCAATAAATGAAGCAGCGAATAGAGACACAGGAGTGACAAAGAGAACAACAAGCGCAACAATCCAATTGACAAGGAACATCGAAATAAGTGTTCCCAGAATTGTGACGACACCGGTAAAGAGCTGTGTGAACCCAAGAAGAAGGCCATCGGATACCTGATCTGCATCGGTTATGATTCTGGAAACGATATCCCCATGCGGATGGCTGTCGATATATGAAAGAGGAAGGCGATGGAGATGTGAGAAGGCATCGCTTCTTATGTCTTTGGATATACCATAAGCCATGACATTGTTCACACGATTCATAAGATACTGCAGAAGCGCGGTAAGGAGCGCGGAGATGATCATAGCTCCTATCATCGTGAAAAACAGATTGAAATCACCGGAGGCAATGGCATCTATCGCACGTCCAGTAAGAAGAGGGAAAAGGATTGTGAAGAGCACGGAGAAGAATGCAAAGACAAGAGAGATGACAAGCTTTACCCTGTACCGTTTTATATATCTCAGCACTCTTCCAGCCACTGCTTTGCTTTCTTTCTTCATTCAGTGCCTCCAAACTGGGAATCATAGATTTCCTTATAGACACTGCATCGTTTCAGCAGTTCCTCATGCTTTCCCATATCGAGGATGCGTCCATTATCCATGACAATGATTCTGTCCATTGTCATCAGAGACCCCGCTCTCTGAGAGACTGTAATGACCGTCAGATCCTTCAACGCCGAGAGATTATGCCTTACTCTTGCCTCTGTGGCATAATCAAGAGCAGAGGAAGAATCATCGAGGATGAGGATTTCCGGCTTCCTGACAAGGGCACGGGCAATTACAAGGCGTTGTCTCTGCCCTCCTGAAAGATTCTTTCCACCCTCTTCCACAGCTGTCATGATGCCGTCCTTCTTCTCCATCACAAAATCATATGCCTCGGCAGCCTTTAGAGCTTCGATGATTTCCTCATCTTTCGCATCCAATTTTCCCCAAGCAACATTTGAGCGGATGGTTCCTTTGAAAAGTACGGCCTTCTGCTGAACATATCCGATACGGTTTCGGAGAGCACTTCTTTTCCATTCCGTCGTCTTATGCCCTAAAACGGTGACGGAACCTTCTGAAGCATCATAGAACCGCGGAATCAGTGAGACAAGCGTCGTCTTTCCCGATCCCGTACCGCCAATGATTCCGATTCTCTCGCCCTTTCTTATCGCAAAAGAGGCAGAAGAGAGAGATGGCTCTCCGCCATTGCGGTAAACAAGTGAGACACCATCGAAAACAATGGCATTGTCTACAGGCGCCGCCTCTGTGAAAGCATTCTCAGGATCCGTCATTGATGGCTTTCTCTCAAAAACAGAATCAATGCGTCTCCAGGAAGCGACCGCACGGGAAATGGTAATAATCAGGTTCGCAAGCTTTATGAGCTCAGTAAGTATCTGACTCATGTAGTTAACAAGTGCGACGACTGCGCCAAGCTCAATGAGACCTAAATCAAAGCGGTCTCGTCCTCTGCTGATTAGCACAGCTACCGCCAGGTTGATAATCGCATATGTCAGGGGATTTAAAAGTGCAGATATCTTTCCAGATGAGAGCTGCAGGCTCAAAAGCGATGAAAGCCTTGTGGAAAACTCCTCTTTCTCGCTCTCTTCCTTTCCAAATGCTCTCAGCACCCTTACACCCGCAAGATTCTCCCTCACTTTTGCAAGGATTCTGTCCAATGCCCCCTGAACGCTTCTGTACATCGGGACAGTGCGGCGCATTATCAGATAGACAACAAGACCCAAAAGAGGAATGACAATGGCGAAAATCATTGCCAGATTGCTGTCCACAGTAAATGCCATGATAGCCGCACCAAAAACTACAAACGGAGAGCGCATAAAAAGGCGGAGGAACATGTTTATTCCATTCTGCACAAGCGCAGAATCGCTAGTGAGGCGCGTAATCAATGTCGCATTTCCGATTTCATCCCTGTCACTTTCTGAAAGCTCAGTTATGTGATGATAGAGAGCGCTCTTCATCTTCACAGCAAAACCTGTCGCGGCCTTGGCAGCAAAATACTGTGCAGTAACGGAAGAAATCAGCCCGATAACACCCAATGAGACCATCACCAGCGCCATTACAAGGACATGATGCATATCCCCTTTCGCGATTCCATTATCTATCAGGGAAGCAACGGCAAGGGGCACGCAAAGTTCGAACAAGGCCTCCAGGAGTTTGAAAACCGGAGCCAGTACTGTCTCTTTCTTATAGCCTTTGAGAAACGAAAAGAAACGCAAAATGCTACCTTATGAAATTCGTCTTTACAGTCTTCTCCATCTCAGGAAGAGGAATCGAAGCCTTTTTCAGGGACTTGATGACATATGCCATATTGTTTCCCAGAATCCTCATGGTCTGCATTCCTTCCTCATCCTGCCTCACCTCGTCCGGAGTGTTGCCATGAACCATATTCCAGTAATTTGATGAAATGACAATCATCTGGGAAATCGTGAAATACTTGTTCAGAACATCGAAAGAGGATGAAGCACCGCCACGGCGGCAGGAAACGACTGCCGCTCCGACTTTCAGCCTCATCGAACTGGAAACCCTATTGAAAACAGCATCCAGAAAACTCAGGACAAGACCTGTGGGAGATGCATAATACACAGGAGAGCCGACGACAATGCCATCAGATGCCTCTATTTCCTTCACAGCCTCATCTATTGCCTCTTTTTCAAGGCTTGCCTGGATGATTTTTGTCTCAATGCCATTTCTCTCAAGCGCTGAAGCAACCTCCTTGAGAGCTGTGTATGTACACATCTCCTTTCTGGGAGAGCCGTTCACAAGGACTACCATCAATACCTCCCGAGAATACCCACAACACGTTCACGACCGCAGGCTTTGAGGAAGGATGCAAGCTTTGGACCCTTGTCCTTTCCAATAAGAGCCTGATAGATAAGGCGGAAGAAATCAGCATTCTCCATTCCGTTATCCTTTGCACTCTGGTAGATGTATTCAGAGAACTCCTTTTCCGAAAGCTCATCGAGATGCTTATCTGCGGCATCGCAAAGCTCCCTGATAGCCTTTTTCTCGCTCTCTGTCGCATCATAAAGCTCGTCACCACGGAGAGAGAAGCAGAATTCCTCCGGCGCATACTTCTGAAGCCATGCCCAGGCGCACTTCATACGTACCCTAAGTCTCTCTTTCTGGCTTTCACTCGCATCTGCAAACCTTTCCAGAACCTTCTCCGCATCTCCTCCATAAATCTGCAGGTAGTTGCAGAGATGACGGAATGGTATCTGATAGCCAGGCTCTGTCGGGATTTTAGAACCATCAACCTGTGAAAGCTCGTAAATCCTTCTCTCCTTCTCTTTTCTCTTTTCATTCACCGGCATGAGGCCGAAATAGATGCGCTCTGTATTGTCGTAGTCCTCGTAGATTTTCAGGACATCAAGATCAAATGAGATTGCGAACTCAGCAGACGGACGTGTTCCGACAAATAGATAACGGACGATCTCCGGAGGATAGACTTCGAGAACATCATAGAGATCTACAACATCTCCGCTGGAAGAGGAAATCTTACCGCCATGGCCCTTGATCTGCACAAAATCATAACGCATTGTCACAGGAGCTTCCCCGCCAAATACCTTTACGACATTCTTTGAAGTATCGTACGAACCGCCTTCTGTCAGATGATCCTTTCCACCCGGCTCGAAATCAACGCCTTCCTTAACCCATCTCATTGGCCAGTCTATACGCCATGGAAGTTTTGTATTCGGAGTGTTGCGAATATCGATGGTCTCTGTCTTGTCAAGCTCATCATCACGATAAGTCAGACCATATTCTCCATCCCAGCCGAGAACAGTCGTAGTATCCTTATTGGTAAAAGATGAGAATACAGCTACTGGCCACCATGATTCAGGAAGCGGTTCCGTCCTGTATTCATTGAGAATCGATCTTATCTCGTCTCGATGCTCCAGTGCATGCTTTATATCCTCAGCATAATATCCTGCTCTGTAGCGAGCTGCCTGATAAAGATACTCAGGATGCACTCCAACAGCCGGAAGAATATCCTCAACAGCCTTCTCATTGCCCCGGGCATAGTTCTCAGCCCTGCCAGTTGTGTCCGGAACAAGAGTAATCGGGAAGCGGAGGAACTTCTCAAGTTTTTCAGGTTCAGGCATGTTCTTAGGAACTTTCCTGAATACATCGTAATCATCCCAGCTGTAGATGAAACGTACATTCTTGCCCTTTTCCCTGAGAGCCCGTACAACCAGTTCAACCGTAATGATTTCCCTGAAATTACCGATGTGCACGGTTCCTGATGGAGTGATTCCGGATGCACATGTATAGAGCTCTTTGTCTCCCTTCTCGCGGATTATCTTATCAGCGGTGATATCCGCCCAATGAGTACTCTGATTCTGTATCTCGTTCATGATAAAGAATTATGCACAGAAGAGTGAGGCCTTTGCAACACTGGATGCGATGGACGCAAGACGTGTGGAGTTTTATAATGCAGCCATGATGAAATCTTTCCTGCTGCTATTGTCAGTTTTAGCTATATCAGCACCTCTTTCTGCCCAGACTGCATCCTGGTTCACATCAATGGAACCAGAATATTTCACAGAAAGCGGAACGCTCTTCAATGATTTCCAGAGAGGAGTCGCCAGCAATACACTGCCAATGGGATCCGTTGTGGAGCTTTCAAATCCGGTAACGGGAAGAAGCACTATCACCACTGTGATAGACACGCTTCCAGAACTTCCGGAAGGAAGAGAGGCTGCAGTGACGACAGCAACTGCAGACCTGCTTGGCATGCTTGATACAGGGCTTGCAGATCTGAAGATGTCTGTAATCAGGGAAGGAACTATCAGAAAAGAAAGCGTTGAGAATACCGGATGGTATTTTTTCGACCTCGGTATCTATGATGATACGAATACAGTCGCCCTCATTTACTCAAGACTCATGGAAAATGGGCTAAGGCCATTTATTGAAATTGAAGATGAAGGCGTCCATCTTTATGTAAGACATGTGATGGCATACCAGCTGTCATGGGCGGAGGAGCGTATCGCTCTTTCCGGAATCGAACCTGTGGAGCCACAATCCGAACCTAATCCGTACTCATGATAAAACTCATAAGAAGCTTCATCCCGCTTCAGGGGTGGAAAGCAGGACTAGTAATCATCATTTCCCAGATAGCCGCTTCTGTAATCGTCAATCTTCTGAGTTACAGAACGCTGTCAAAAATACTGCCCGTGCTAAAACCATTTTCCTGGGAGAAGGACGGAGACATCTACGAAAAGCTTTTCCATATCAGGGCATGGAAGGATTATATTCCTTCCGTAAGCGCTTTTGACAAGAAGAACCTGTCAATGAATCCTGACAAGGCTTATCTTTCAAAGTTCATTCTGGAAAGCGTACGAGCCGAACTTTGCCATGTGACCGCAGTTCTCTTCGGCCTTCTCATCTGTCTCATCACACCGGATGATACAAGAAGAAAGATTATCATCTGGATAATTGCAATGAATATCCCATGCATCATGATTCAGCGTTTTAACAGACCGCGGCTTGAGAAAATATTATTCCGCCTGCACGGTTATACAGGCGGAATAGTCAGATTCTGGGAAGATGGGAAAATCAGAAATCAAGAAAGAACGTGAAGGATCCGGAGAATCTCTGGTCTCCCTTGGCATAATTATATGTGTCTCCCGGAATGAGGTATGCGATCTGATAGCCAAGATCGATGATATCGAAGATGGAGAGTGTGAACTGCACACCTGTGGATGAGAGGAAGTTGGAACCTCTGTTTTCAGTATTGAAGTATCTTCCTGCACCGTATCCGATATCAAAGAAGAAGTTGATTCTCGGAGAAAGGCCATCGACACCCATATCCGGTCCAGTAAGACGAAGATCCAGGTTATTCACAACATAGAATTCCGTTCCATATGTATAGCTGCTGTATCCCCTCACCTGTCGGCCAAGTGAACCAAGTTTCTGAACATATGTAGGAACAAGTTCGCCGGAAAGCCAGTTAGCTCTCAGGCGGTCAATGATGACAACGGAGAACCAGCTCATCTTGTCAGTCTTATAGTGATAAAGCGTCTTTGCACCTATAGCCTCGAGCGTGAACTGGTAGAAATCCCCCTTTCCATCGAGAGCTGAGTTCAGCCCATATGGTGCCCAGTCCGCCTGGAATTCAAGTGTATAACCATCATTTGTAGTAAGAGTATCCTCCATTCCATCGAGGAAGAAGTTAAAGAAGAGCGTTGATGCCAGATACTGATGGCTACCCCGCAGATCAGGATAGATTCTTGTATCTTCCAGGTTCACACCATTGAAGAATTCATTGATAGTCGGTACAGGTTGTTCAATACCCCATGCAGGCTTTGTCTTGCCTGCTACCATGGAGTCCATCGCATCTTCATAGCGACCTTTGTATCCGATAGAGAGCGTAATGAGGTCCTTGTCTCCAACCGGCGACTCCAAAAAGCCCTGATTGAACCTCAGGCCCCATGTAACCTGCAGTACGTCGAAGGAAAGAGGATTCATTTCCCTGTCTTCCTTTTCTGTTACAGGATCTATCCAGAAACGCCTCTCGACATAACCGGCACCTGCTGTAAGCTGGATTTCCGTCCTGTTACCATCCATAAGATTCAGACCTGTATATCCCGCGGTCACTTCCCCATAAGTGGGAATGAATCCGATAAGAATCTCCGGATGCTGGTCTATGGTACCATTTATTGTCCAATTCTCTCCGATATCAAAAGCGCAAAGAGTGGAAACAGTCAGTAAAGATACGAAGAGAAATGCAATGAGCTTTTTTTTCACGTTTAATCCTCCCTCGATGAAATTGCCTAGCTGCATTATCAAGTATTAGTACATGGGGTGACAAGAGAATGAAGATGAATTCCATGTTACGTAAGGGTAATCGGATGTATAGTATTCTACATGGAAGAAAGAACAATAAGGATTCTCACCACCGGAGGAACCTTCGACAAACAGTACGATGCAGTAAAGGGAGAGCTCACTTTCAGGGAAAGTCATCTGCCAAGGATACTCAATCAGGCAAGAGTCACGCTCCCCATCCATCTTGATTCGCTTTTCGCAGTAGACAGCCTGGTGATGACAGAAGAACAGAGAAATACGATTATTGAAAATGCAATTGCCTCAATTGAGGAACTTGTTGTCATCATCCATGGTACGGATACGATGGTGAATACGGCAAGGCTGCTAGAATCAAAGCTTCCTGAAAAAGATAAACATGTTTTCATCCTTACAGGAGCAATGATTCCCTATGCCCTTGAAGACAGTGATGCTGTATTCAACCTGGGTTGTGCAATTGCATCGATACAGCTTCTTTCACCCGGCGTGTATATCACAATGGGAGGAAGAATCTATAAAGCGGATGCAGTACGGAAAAACAGGGAGAAAGGTATTTTCGAGGCAGTTTAATCGTCTTCATCATTCATGAAAGAAGATATTGCAAGGCAGGCCAGTCCGAAACCGAGCATTATCATGAATGGCCTGATCTCCAGTTTGTCCATGATTGCAGTCACGGCAGTTGCAGTACCCATTGCCAATGCCAGGGCACGAAGTACAAGGCGTATAAGTTCTGTTCTCTCCTTCTTCACCTTGTTTTCAGCAGGCTTTGACCGCATCAGCTCATCTACGGAAAGTCCGAAGATTTCTGCAATACGCGGAAGAAGCGCTATATCAGGACAGGAAAGATCCCTCTCCCATTTTGATACTGCCTTATCCGTTATACCGAGCTTTTCAGCAAGCTCTGCCTGTGTCATGCCATTCTTCTTTCTGAGTTCTGCTATATAATTGCCAAGTGTTTTTTCCATAGCCCGAAATTAGCACAAATTCAGACAGAGCATAAACCTACTTACAGTTCACTTCACTAAACCATTGGTTTATTTCAGGTAAAAATTGCTTATAAAACTCCCCAAAAGCCTCACACCGTATACAATAATGACGCAACCACAGACGATATTCATGACTTTCATTGTCTTCTGACTGAAATGTCGGCTGAAAAGAGAAATCGCAATGGATACGATAAGAAACCACAGAGTGGAAGCTGAAGCCACTCCTGAAATGAATATGCTGGCCTCATCTTCACTCATCGAGGCACGGAAAGCTCCCAGAAACATCGTTCCGTCAATAATCGCCTGAGGATTAAACCATGTCACTACACAAGCTGATGAAACTGTTTTCCAGACGGATTGGGGAGTGTTTTCCTCTGAAATGGCATCTGGCTTTGAGAGAATAAGACGAAGACCTATGAAAAGAACAGTCAGACTGCCAATAAGAGAAACGGCCATTCTGACCCCGGCATACCGCTCAATCAGCACCCCGATTCCGAAAAAGCAGGCCAGAGCAAGGGTAACGTCAAAGAATATCACGATGAAGGCTGTGAGGATTGCCCTTCTCAGTCCATTGTTGAGAGCTGAATTGATGACAAATATATTCTGCATGCCAATAGGTGCGACATAGATAAGCCCCATCATCAGCCCCTGGAGGAAAACCATCATTTCATGATGATAGCACAAAAGCCTTTTTTTATAATAAGCAGAAATCCATGATAGAGTAAGAATATGAATTACAGAGCACTTGGGAAAACTGGCCTTATGGTCAGCGAAGTAGGACTTGGCGGAGAATGGCTTGAAAGGCACTGCACAGAAGAAGTTGTGGCAATAATCGACTACTGTAAGGAGAAAGGCATAAACATCCTCGACTGCTGGATGTCAGAGCCGAATGTACGTTCGAATATCGGCAAGGCCATCAAAGGAAACAGAGCGCACTGGATAATCCAGGGCCATATCGGTTCTACATGGCAGAATGGCCAATATGTGAAAAGCAGGAATTTGAAGAAAGCTGAGGAAGCTTTCAATGATCTTCTCTCACGCTTTGAAACGGATTACATAGATCTTGGAATGATCCATTTCGTAGATGAGGAGAAAGAGTTCCATGAAATCATGAACGGAGAGTTCTACGCTTACGTGTCTTCCCTGAAAAAGAAAGGAACAATCCGCCATATCGGTATGAGCACACATAATCCGAGAGTTGCAAGGCTTGCTGCAGAAAGTGGCAGAATCGAGATGATACTTTTCAGCGTCAACCCAGCTTTCGACATGCTTCCGGCCTCAGAAGACCTGAATGTCTATTTTGAGGCCGATACATATGGTGAAAATATCGGAGGAATCAATCCGGAGAGAGCCGAACTTTACAGAATCTGTGAGCAACATGGTGTGGGAATCACAGTGATGAAGGGTTATGCAGGCGGAAGGCTTTTCGATGCAAAGACGTCACCTTTCGGAGTGGCTCTGACACCTGTTCAGTGTCTGCACTATGCGCTTACCCGTCCAGCTGTCTCAAGTGTTCTCGTAGGGTTCGACTCAAAAGAGCACGTGGATGCAGCAATTGCATATGAGAATGCCTCTGAAAGTGAGAAGGATTATGCAACAACACTTGCCGGCGCACCATATCATGCCTACTCTGGCCAGTGCACATACTGTGGCCACTGCGCCCCCTGCCCTTCCGGTATCGATATTGCAATGGTGAACAAACTCTATGACCTTGCAACGATGCAGAAAAAAGTCCCAGACACCCTTCGCGCACACTACCAGAATCTTTCCGCAAACGGAAAAGACTGCATAGGATGCGGCGGCTGCGAGTCCCGTTGTCCGTTCGGTGTCCACGTCATAGAGAGAATGGCACAGGCAGAGTCGCTTTTCAGAAACAGTTAAAGCGCCGTCCCCTTTTTAGGAATATAGAAGGAAGAAAGGTCAGCTCTTTCGAGTTCAAGAAGGCTGACCTTCCTTTTTATTCCGCCACCATACCCTGTAAGATTTCCACCTTTTCCAACCACACGATGGCAAGGAACGATGATTGATATCTTATTGTGCCCAACCGCGCCACCTACAGCTCTGGCAGACATTCTGGGAATTCCATGCTCTTCAGCAATAATTGCAGCAATCTCTCCATAGGTCATCGTCTTGCCATATGGGATGGTGCACATGATACGAGATACTTCATTGTAGAAATCAGAACCTTTTATATGGAGAGGTACAGTAAATTCAGGTTCCCTGCCTGAGAAATAAATATCCAGCCAGCTCTTTGTCGTATCAAGGATAGGAACATCCTTTTCGATATGATTACTATCAAGACCAAGGGCAAAGTATCTGCTCTTTTCCTCGAACCAGAGCCCTGAAAGCCCCAAATCATCAGAAGCAAGAAGAATGCGGCCCAGTGGTGAGTCATAATGTGCAATATATTCCATCTCAGGCTCCTCTTTTCTCAAGAATACTCTTTATTTCAGATTTTACAGAGTCAAGATCTGGGGAGATGAGGAACGGAAGGAATTCAGTGACTTCTTCTGGTGTCATATCCCACCATTTAAGGCGGAGAAGAAGATCTATCATCTCATCATCAAACCGTTTCTTTATCAGGCTTGCAGGATTTCCCCCAATTACGCTATACGGAGGGAAGCTCTTTGTCACAACGGAGTATGCAGCAACAATCGAACCATCACCAATATTGACACCGGGCATTACAACACTCTTGTGTCCAAGCCACACATCATTCCCAACAACTATATCTCCCTTATGAGGCAACTCATCAATATGCGGTGTACTTCTCTCCCTCCAAACTCCTCCCATCACATTAAATGGATACGTTGTAATACTGGAAAGCCTGTGATTTGCCGCCCCCATTATAAAGAGAGAACCTTCAGCAAGGGAACAATACTTTCCTATTATCAGATGATCTCCAAAAAACGGATAATTGAAGAGCACGTTATTCTTTTCCCATCCCAGAGGATCCTTTGAATCATCGTAATAGGTATAATCGCCGACGAAGATGTTCTCCGCTTTCACAATGTTTTTCAGGAATACGGTTGTTCCATATTCATTCGGCATCACCGTTGCAGCATCCGGTATCATCATAACGCCCAACGCTCCTTACCCCACCACTTCTGCAGCTTTCCAAGACTGATTGTTCTATGCTTGTAGTAATCTACGAGGATCTCAATATCCGCAGCATTCTCATCAAGCTGCATCATCAACTCCCGGCAAGATCCACAAGGCCAGGAAAGTTCACCATTTTCCATTACAACCACAAGTTTCCTGATATGATTCTCACCTGCTGTAAGCATATTGCCGATTGCATTGCGCTCTGCACACATTCCCAATGAACAGGCAGTATCAAAACAGATACCGGAGAATATTTTACCGCTTTCCGTGAGTATTGCAGCGGCAACGGATCCAGATTCGACAAATGGAGAGACAATGCGGCTTTCAAGATGTTTTCCAGCCTCAATATACAGACGATCCCAGGAGCTGTCATATTCAGCAAGAGCAGCTTTTTCTACAGAACGTACAAAACTGTCTTTTCCATCACAGTATCCGTCTATGTCATATGGAAAGTGGAGAGCAAGCTCTTTTTTGAGCGCAGCATACTCATCCAACACATCTCTGTGCTTCTCAAGGTATGACCGGAAAGCAAGATGGCGGATGATATTGCCGCTGTCATCTGCTTGAAAGATATGAATCTGATGCGTTCTCTCATCACCACCCTTTCTAAGGTATCTCCGACCATCAATGCCATACTCTCCGAGCCACTCATAGCCGATTGCAGCAAAGGCCTTTTCCGTGCCGTCAGCTTCTGCAAGCGACCGCACAACAGCCATGATATCGATAATAGGCTTTGCAGCCAGACCGGACACAGAAGTACTACCGATATGATAGATTGCAATCAGATTGTTTCCCAGAATCCTAGATACGAGGCTCCTTTCCTTCCGATACTTTTTCGGCCATGAACTATCGTAATCACTGACAAAAACGCGCTGAGGCATTCTTTCTCCTTCTGTCTTCAGTACTGTAATTTCTTCTTCCAGATTCCTTTTTTATACCCTATTAATGATATCATCCAGTTCAGGAACCAGCCAACCGGAACGATATACCAGACGGCCGCGACACCGACAACCGGGGCAAGTGCAAAGGAGAAAATGACCCTTGTCGAAAGATTCACAAGATTTGCAGAGGTGAAGACCTTCACATCACCACCACCTCTGAGAACACCATCTGTAGCCATCTTAAAACCAATGATAGCAAAGAACCATCCCATGAAACGGAGATAATCGACACCAGTCTGATAAGCTTTAGCAGTTCCTTCTGCTCCAATGAACATGTTGATTAATGGTACAGGGAAAAGCTCAAGAATCAGGCAGGTTATGATGGCAAAGAAGATGACCATAATATAAGACACATGATAGCCTTCCTTCACTCTCCCGCTCTTCTGTGCACCTAAATTCTGGGCAGTATAGGAACTCATCGTATTTCCGATTGACACCATCGGAACTGTTGCAATGTTCTCAATTCTCATGCCTGCAGAGTATCCTGCAAGTACCTGGCTGCCGAAGCTGTTAACGACACTCTGAACGAGCATCATACCAATGGAAACCGTGGATTGCTGCAATATTGAAGGGATGGCAAGACCAGTCATGTTTTTGAAAATTCTCTTATCGAAAACAGTTCTGGCTCTTCCTTCAAATTCTGCAAGATTGCGGATAAGCACAGCAAATGAAAGGCAAGCAGATACACCTTGCGCGATGAGCGTTGCCCATGCGGCTCCTGCAATTCCCATTTTCAGGACAGCGACCATGAAAAGATCCAGAGCAACATTCAGAAGTGATGAGAAAATAAGAAAATAAAGTGGTATCTTCGACCTTCCCAATGCATTAAACACAGAGGAAAGGATGTTATACATGAACAAAAATGGCAGCCCCAGAAAATATATTCTGAGATACATCACAGCCTCTTCATGTATGTTATCTGGGGTATTCAGGGCATTCATTATCGGGGTTGAAAAAATATAGCCGAAGAATGACAGAAGCAAGGACAGGACAAGGAATGATACAAGAGATGTATTGACCGTCGTTTTCAGTTCATCATAGCGTCTTGCACCAAAAGCACGGCTCACAAGCACACTGCTGCCGACTCCACCTCCGATAGCAACCGAAATGAATACACTTGTCAGCGAATAGGATGCACCGACAGCGGCCAATGCGTTCTCTCCCACGAAACGGCCTACAATTACGGAATCCGTCATCGTATAAAGCTGTTGAAAAAGGTTTCCCAGCATCATGGGAATGGAGAAAATAAGAAGCGCTTTCCATGGGCTCTGATGTATAAGATATTCCTTATCAGCCATAGCTAACCCAGAATACCCGTAATATCTATGATAGTCCACAAGAGCTGCTGCAATTATTTTTGTCTGCCTTCTTCCTGATAAATGCTATCAAAGAGCACTGCCTTCTTAATTGCTTGCGGGTTCACACCACTTTGTGGAAGTATTTTTCAACAGAGATGTGAGAAAACCAGCTATACTTTTCCGCTCTGTGCTAGTGTTTTGCATTTGTCATGGATATTGGATTTCAGATGGGACTTTCCTGGTCATTCTCCAATACCTTCTCTTGCCTGACGGATCTCCTCATCAATCTCTTCCATACTCATATCCTGTACTCTGTTTCTCTTTGCTGATTGACGAAGAGCATTGAAAGCAACCATTCCATTGTTCTCAGATCTGATTTCAAATGGTATTCGACGCTCCCTGACAACGGCCTTTGCGAAGATATTTATTGCTGTTGTTGAGGACATTCCGAAATCCTCGCAAATGGAATCGAATTCCTTCTTAAGATCGCTGTCCATTCTGATACTGTATGTAGACTGGGACATTTTATGCCTCCTTATAGAAAATATATTGCAAATTACATAAAAATCAATAAAAACGGGCTGAAGACCAGCTCAAGATATCATGAGGGAATGAATTATTCCGGCTCTTCGACCAAAATATCAATATCAAAGTATATACCCATACCCTGCTGAATGCCCCCAGTAATGGATTGCCATATGGGCCGCATCTTCAAAAAAGATACCTTCCCAAGCCATACTTTTTCCAAAAGCACATCATTATTGAGAGATGCAAAAATCCATCCACAGAGCCTGTGATAGCCTCGCAACCTGCTATCTGTTTGACCATATACAGCCTCCAACCATGATCAAACTGCCTAATACTTATTTTCAATGATATTTCATGTCTGAAAGCCATCTTGATAAAACTGATTGCACAGTCTTATGACTGAAAACAAGGAGTATTTTTCTGCTATTATTTAAGCAAGATGGAAAGAAGCTATATCGCCATAGACTTAAAATCTTTCTATGCCTCTGTGGAATGCAGAGAGATGGGACTCGACCCATTGGATGCACTTCTTGTAGTTGCTGATGAAAGCCGGACTGACAAGACCATTTGTCTTGCCGTCTCTCCTGCATTGAAAGCCTATGGCCTTCCTGGTCGCTGTCGCCTTTTTGAAGTAAAAGAGAAAATAAGAAGCGTGAATTTAATCAGGGAGAAAGCAGCTCCAGGAAGAAGATTAAAAGGTGCTTCAAAAAGCCGTAAGGAACTAGAGGCAAATCCATCTCTCAGCCTTGATTTCATCACTGCTAAACCAAGGATGTCTCATTACATCAAATGCAGTTCTGAAATCTACCGCATCTATCTCAAATATATAGCTCCGGAAGATATCCACGTATACTCAATCGATGAGGTTTTCATAGATGCAACTGAATATATGAAACTTTATGGACTTTCCGCCAAAGAGCTTGCCATGAAACTCATTCTTGAGGTGCTTGAGAAGACAGGAATCACAGCCACTGCCGGAATCGGAGAGAATCTGTACCTTGCAAAGATTGCAATGGACATAATGGCCAAACATATAGCAGCAGATAAAAATGGAGTGAGGATTGCAGAGCTTGATGAAATGAGTTACAGGGAAAAACTCTGGGAACACCGTCCGTTAACTGATTTCTGGCGCGTCGGACACGGATATGCAGAAAAACTAGAAGCCCACAGGCTCTATACCATGGGAGATATCGCAAGATGCTCAGAACGGAATGAGGAACTTCTCTACCGGCTTTTCGGTGTGAATGCTGAATTGCTTATTGATCATGCCTGGGGATGGGAACCATGTACCATGGAAGATATAAAATTGTATAAGCCGAGTTCCAACAGCATCGGATCAGGACAGGTATTACAATGTCCATACACATTTGACAAGGCACGTACTATCGTGATTGAGATGGCGGATTCATTAGCGCTCGATCTCGTAGAGAGAAGACTTGCTACCACTCAGCTTGTACTTGCTGTCGGTTATGATAAAGAGAATATGGATAATGATTATCAAGGGGAAATAAAGACTGATCACTACGGCCGGAAAGTACCTAAAGGCGCACATGGCTCATATAATTTCTCAACTCTGACATCATCCTCAAAGGATATAATCAAAGGAGCACTTTCCATATTCAAGGACAAGGTCAATCCAGCGCTTTTCATCAGGCGCATCTATATAACAGCATCAGATGTAATCGATGAAAGAGCATGTGACTATCTGCAGATGGATTTGTTTGAAACCCCAGATGAAGAACAGCAGAAAAAACAGAAAGAGGAGAAGGAAAAGGAAAGAAGGCTGCAGGATGCGACAATAAGCATTAAGAAGAAGTATGGGAAGAATGCACTCCTGAAGGGCATAAGCTTCACAGAAGGAGCAACAGGAAAGGAACGGAATCGGCAGATCGGAGGACATAACGCATGAAATATGATGACATCATCAATCATAAGCATCACGAATCACTACGCCACCCGAGGATGCCTCGCATCAACAGAGCCGCTCAGTTTGCTCCATTTGCAGCTCTTACAGGATATGAAAGTGCAATAGAAGAAGCTGGACGTCTTACTGAATCCAAGATAATCCTTGAAGAAGGCGCAAAAGTGGAACTGGATGAGGAACTCAGGAAACTTATTGAGTCTGATATGATGGCTGAAGCAGAAATAACCTACTTCATCCCTGATGATGTTAAGGAAGGGGGACATTTTGCTCTTTTCAAAGGAAAAATTAAAAACATTGATGAAATGAGCGGAGAACTCATTTCAAAGAATGGTATACGAATAAAGCTGGAAAGCATAACCAAAATAAAAATAAATAATCCGAATTAGGATTTATAAAATTTATTAAAATAGTACAAAACATAATCAAACGGATTACCAAAGCAATATATTTTACATAATCAGAATTTCTGTCATTATTGACACTTATACGCATTGGTGTTAATAAAAAAATTGAGGATAGAAGCATGAATCTGGCAAAGAGAATATATTGCAGGGTTTTTCAGAAAGCATTCAGAATCGCAATACCTTTCCTTCCATATAGGAAACCGGAGATTCTTAATGGCATCTCCGAGCTCCCATCGCTTTTCAAGAGTAAGGGCATTAAGAGAGTTCTTCTTGTTACAGACAAGGGAATCAGGGGGATGGGGCTTACAAAAAAACTTGAAGAGCTGATGGAAGAAAATGGCATTTCTCTCGCTATATACGATTCAACTGTCGCAAATCCTACAACCGATAATGTCGAGGAAGCCAGACGCCTTTTCCTCTCCTCCTCTTCAGAAGCCATTATTGGCTTTGGCGGTGGCTCCTCGATAGATGCGGCAAAAGCAGTTGGTGCACGTGTTGCATATCCCAAGAAACCTCTTGAGAAGATGGAAGGAATACTCAAAGTTTTGAGAAAAATCCCACTTTTAATTGCAATCCCGACAACAGCAGGAACAGGAAGCGAGACAACACTTGCGTCTGTCATCGTAGACAGCAAGACAAGACACAAATATCCTATCAATTCCTTTCCACTAATACCCCGCTATGCAGTTCTTGACCCGGAGGTCACGAAATCATTGCCTCCATCGCTGACTGCTTCTACGGGTCTTGATGCATTGACGCATGCTGTAGAGGCATACATTGGCGGATCAACAACAAAGGAAACAAGAGAGAACGCAAAGGAAGCAGTACGTCTTATCTTCTCATCACTTCAGACAGCATATCATGATGGCAGCAATATGGGAGCAAGGAAGAACATGCTCCATGCAGCATTCCTTGCAGGAGCGGCCTTTACTGTCTCCTACGTCGGCTATGTGCATGCCGTGGCACATTCCCTGGGAGGCAAGTACAATGTCCCCCACGGGCTTGCTAATGCCATTTTGCTTCCCTACGTACTTGAAAAATATGGGAAAAGCGCAGAGAGGAAACTTGCAGAGCTTGCAGATGTCATAGGTCTTAAAGGAAAGGACAACGAAGAAAAAGCAAGCGCATTCATTGAAGCGATAAAGGCAATGGAACGGGATATGAAAATACCAGAGAAAATTCAGGGAATACGAAAGGAAGATATTCCAGAGCTCTCAGCTTATGCTGCAAAAGAAGCCAATCCTCTCTATCCAGTACCGATGCTGATGAATGCAAATGAACTTGGAGAATTCTACTACGATGTGCTCGATGAGAAGGCAAAAATAGCAACAACGGCTTAATCATCCCAGCTTACAAAATCTGAAACCGCAGTTTCTAGCTGCGGTTTTCTTTTTATAATACAAGCAAATAGAAATAATCAGCATCCATTATTATATGTAAAAGCATTTTCCAATAGCAAACACTGCAACAATAATGCTAAAATCGGGGAACAGGAGAAAAATAGTGAAAAAGAAAGCAGTTCAGGGAATTGTAATTCTGATTGTGGTCATTCTCATTGCAGCAGTATTCATAGCCAAAAGAACATCCTCTGGAGACATTGCCTCGCTTCAGGAAACAATCGATGCCAATGCAACGTCTCTCCAAAGTAATCGGCCATCTCTTGAGATCACGAATTTCTCCGGAGAGGAAATCAAGACAAATGAAAAGCCTCTCATCATCGTCATGGGTGAAAGCTGGTGCCAGCCCTGCATGAGGATGATACCAGACCTGACAGAACTCAACAGGACCGTGGAGGATGTTGAGATACGGTACATGGATCTTGAGAAGAATGAAGTAGCCTTCCAGTATTTCCCAATCAGGGTAACGCCTACAATCGCGGTATTCGAACCGGAAGGAAAGCCATTCACTCCACCAGAGGATTCAACGATAGACTATATTCTCTATACATATCGCGACAACGGCGAGCACGCCATGACAATACACGAAGGTTATCTTACAAGGGAACAGCTTGAAACCATGATTGAGGATTTGCGAAATGCTGGATAATCTCCTCGTATCATTATCTGAAAGCATCCAGATAGGCACCTGGCTTTCACCTGTCATCGCTCTTGTAGCAGGAATCATAACATCCCTAACTCCTTGCGCGCTTTCACAGATTCCGCTTGTCCTTGGCTACGTTGGAAAAGAAGCTTCGCCCAGAAAGGCCTTCAGGCTGTCACTTGTATATGCGCTTGGCAATGCTATCACTTTCACGGCATTCGGTGTTGCAGCAGCCATGCTGGGAACACTTATCGGCAACGCTGGAAGATGGTGGTATCTCGTACTCGGTATTCTGATGATCCTCATGGCCCTTCAGATGTGGGAAATTATCAACATTATTCCTTCAACATACCTTGCATCGATCAATCGTAGGAGAGGTTACATCGGGGCATTTGCGGCAGGCGTGCTTGGCGGAGTATTTTCCTCCCCATGCTCGACGCCGATGCTGGTCGCGCTTTTATCAATTGCGGCCTCAGAAGGAGGAGCTATAAGAGGAGGATTCCTGCTTCTTCTCTATTCAATCGGCTGCACGGCCCTCGCTGTAGTCTTCGGCTCATCCCCATCCCTGATAAGAAAACTCGGCGCAAAGCCGTCATTCAGGATGGTCGGAAGGATACTGAACATAATTCTTGGCGTGCTTGTCCTTGCCATAGGACTTTATATGCTTTATCTCGCTTTCTGAACCAGCACAGGCTCTGCAATCTCATCAACTGTATCCAGTGCTACAGAAAGCAGGAAGCGGATAATCTCTTCCTCATCATTCACACCTTGATAGACTCCGAGGCTTTCCTTTTCACCTTCGCCATAAAGGGAAATCTTGGGTTCTCCATAAAAACCTTTGACACCATACTCCTCCTGCAACTCTCGTAGAGGAATGCCAATCATTGGAGACATTGTTCTCAAATCATCGCGTTCGATGGATACAGCGAAGATATACCGGCCATTGAAATGCACAGTAAGGGAGTACGGAGAGGCAATCACAACATCAGACCCCATAAGCTCTGCATTTCTGTGATAACGCATCTCTAGTCCACCTGCTGTATAAACCCTCACAACAGCACTGTCAGGATTGGGAATCGTAGGGAATGTCATTTCAATATCCATTGCTTCATTTCTATCAAGAATCATACTCGCTCCAAAAGGTTCTCCACAGTGATGGAACCGGTATCGGCAACACCACGATGGAGGAATTCTGCGGCGACTGCTTCGCCTATGGTCTCTATCGAATCGTTGTCTGTAGTCCCGAAAAGGGTACTTACGACATCACAGAGTTTTATCTGTTCAAGAGGTCGGGCTGGAACGAATAATGTTCTTTGCGTATTCACAGCCATCACCATTCCTGCATCCTCAAGATCTGACAAATACTTCGAAAGCCTGTTTCCAGGAATGGCAAGCTTTCGGATAAGCTCTCTCTGCCCCATTGCACCACCACCTTTCTGATATCTGTCAGCAATCAGCAAGAGAGCATTTACAGCTTCGGAAATCTGCCTGTAAGGAGACTCACTGTTCCCCATGATAAAGGTCTTATCAGGATTGAACTGATGCACAAAAACCAGTTCAGCAGAGAAGAAGATTGTGAACCATGTCAGATAAAGATAAAGAAGGGCTACGAAAATGGAGGCCATCGAACCATAGATGACAGAATAGCTGACCATCATCGAGGCAATCTTACTGAAAACTGCCGTAATGATCATCAACGACAGGATACAGGTAGTGGCACCTACAGATGCTGACGAGAACTTTATCTTTGAGTTCGGGACTGCATAGAAAAGCAAGAAAATGAGAACCCAGCCAACTGCAAAAATCAGGAGTGAATAAAGTATGTTTTCAGTAGATTCGCCTCCTATAATAAGGTTTCGGAGCCTACCCCCGACCATTCCCTGAAGTGCAAATACAATTACAACCATGAAAGCACCGAGAATAAGGAATGTGAGGAACGCAGTGAACCTTCTCACCGTTCCAGAAAAAGAATGGGTCCTGAAAATACTGTTTATCACAATATAAATTTTGTTAACGAGAAGTATTCCAGTGAAGATGAAAGAGACAAGACCGATGACGCCAAGACTCATTGCATTTGATGAGAACTGCTCAATATAGCTCATCAGTTCATGTCCAGTACTTGTACCGAACGTATCCTCAGCAATAAGCCTTATCATATCCATGAAAGGCTGAAGGACACCGAAAGCGGAAAGAAAAGCAAATAGGAACGTAAGGCATGGAATGATAGCAATAAGTGTGGAATAAACCATGCCAGAGGCCATCATTGAGATGTTGTCACGCATGATACTGCGGAAGGCAAGCGCAAGGGCCCTGCCATATCGCATTCCCCATTTTCCAAATCGGGAAAAGAAACTGTTTTCCTGCATCATTTACCCTCAAGTACTGAACGGATGAAAGCCACGATGCATTTCATGACGTCATCTCTATCCGTCTCATTGAGTATCTCATGCCTGTCCTTATCAAAGAGACGCAGCGTGATATTCTCAATACCGGCATTCTTATACATTCTGTATACTTTTCTGACACCTTTTCCATAATCTCCGACAGGATCATCGGTACCGGAGATTATCAGAAGAGGAATATCCTTCCTGATCTGAGCGGCCCTATCTGCATTATTTGCTGTAAAAGATCCTTCTATTAAATCCGCATAGAACTGCGATGAACAGACAAACCCGCATAGCGGATCCTCATTGTATTTCCTGACTTCTTCCTTATCCTTCGAAAGCCAGCCAGTTTCTCCTTCTCCGGGAAAATGTTTTGCAAAACTGCCAAATGCAAGACGCTGCATAAACTCATCGGGCATTTTCCCACTGCCCTTTCTTGCTCTTCTGGAAGCTATGAAATGGCCGATTCTTCCTACAAGTCCTTGAGAACCTCCTGTTCCGCAGATTATTGCAGCTTTATACGAATCCGAGTGATCTGCAAGGCATGTTCTCGCCACAAATGATCCCATTGAATGACCGAAGAGAATGAGAGGAAGGTGCGGATACTCCCGTATGATATATTCATCAACAAACCAGGCATCACGGCAGATTCGCTTCCATCCATCAGACTCTGCAAACCAGCCCTTCTCATCCTCCTCTTTTGTAAAACCATGACCTCTGTGATCCTGAGCATATACTGTCAGACCATTTGAATTCAGGTATTTTGCAAAAGCATCGTATCTGAGACTATGCTCTGCCATACCATGATTGATATGCACCACAGCAACTGGGTTTTCTGCTGTCCACACACGAAGAAATATCCTATGCCCATCATCAGTTGTAAGGTATCGTTCTTCCATAGTTCCACCTGCCATACATTAAGATTAACCTTAAGTATGAGTAAAGGAAACCATCCTTGACAGATTTCTTGCCGCTTATAATACTCAGACCATGCATCTCATAGTCTCTGATATCCATGGATCTGAAGAAGGAATGCTGCTGGTCAGGCAGGCAATTGAGCATTTTCATCCAGAAGGAATCATCAGTGCCGGTGACCAGTGTCCGGATCCTCTGTATTCTGCCTTCTATTCATCGCTTATCGCAGTACGCGGCAATTGTGACAGATTCTACGAATATTACGATATCCCGTTTCCTCCTCTTTCCAGAGAGATAAAACTCTATGGAAAAAGAATTGTGATTACGCACGGGCATGAGGCCGTTCCTGATGATTTCGACTTGCAGAAGGGGGATATTTTCATATCAGGGCACACGCATGTGCCATCTCTCTATGAAGAGGATGGCGTTGTATTCTGCAATCCCGGATCTCCATCAAGACCCCGCTCTTCATCAGGGCCAACTGCAGCAGCATTGTCCGACGAAGGCCTTTTTCTCTTCTCACTTCTGGATTTCAGCACTCTCAAGGCAATACGCTTCTCCTTCTGATAATACTCCATAAGCTTCACAGGAGACACTGTCGCATTGTCTCCATATGCTGTAACTGGTTCAAGCATGAATATATCTGGAACACGTCCTCCATCTATTGCAAATGACTCTGCAAGTGAGAGCCCATGACGGAATATATCTCGGCCCTTCAATCCAAATGAAGTGAACAACATCGCCACAATGCGGAGAATGAACGGGAAATTGTAGATGAATGACGGAAACCGTCCCCACCACTGAGGGATCATACCCATAGGTGAATATCCTTCATCAATAAGTGCAAACCTGTATGCAGTCTCATACAATGCCATTACAGCCGCTGCACGGTCGCTCAGTGGCTTCTTTGGAAGCAACCATGAAACAGGAAGCGATGCTGGTATATTCAACAGACAGAGAAGCGCACCGGCCTTATCTCCACGTAAATCAGTAAGAATCGGGAGATGCAAAGCTGTCTCAATCGCATCTGGAAATGACTTCAAGCCGTGCACGAGCTTCTCCCCAAGGCCTCTATTTTCTCCAATCAAATGAATGATGCGGACATACTCATCAATTCCTCGTCCATTAAGCACAGGAAGTGTGTAATCAGTACCAGGCAGTGTCGCCAGGTATGAAAGAAGCGCACCGGTATCTGCAATACCCAACCCTTCTTCCCTCACAGCATCCGAGAGTATTCTCACACTCTCGAGGGAGAAAAAACCAAGATTACTGCCAAGCATCGTGCACTCTTCCCAGGATGGGAGTATTTCATTCTCCTTGGTACGGCGTGTGCATGAGAAATAACAATCCTGACAGGAATCCGGATACATTCCGTATTTATCAAGGACAGAACGTCCATCTAAAGCATATGCCCGCGGATCGAATCTATCACTGTAGTTTCTTACAGGGAGCCATCCAAGCTGGAGTGCAGAATCTATGAATCGGCCACCACCTTCTTTTCTCAGTGTTTTTGAAATTCTGCTCCTCTCATGAGCTTTGATAACTTTTCGTTCCAGCTTGCCATTACATACACTGTCTTTTCTTGAAAAACCAGGAAGCGTTATGGCTTTCAGATTCTTCCATCCAAAAAGACAGCCAAGACCCTTAGAAGCAAGCTCACGGCCGGCACATTGCAGAGATGCATACAGCACACCATTCTCTCCAGCCCGACCGATAGCCATTACAATATCTGTAATATTCTTTTTAACTGCACTCTCAGTTTCGATGGAACTCTTGCCGCGAAGCATTTCTGCATGATTGAATTCAGCCCCCTCTGCACTGATTGAAATAGACTGCAGTTTTCTTGCCCTGCCAACGATGACGATTGCTTCATAACCTAATCTGTATATTGAATATCCGGGAGCAAGAGCGGAAGAAGCTATCATCATACCGCCTGTCAGAGGAGATTTGAAAACGAGAGAGAAAAACGCAGAACCTTGAAAACGTACTGCTTCACCTTTCGGAGAGGTAATTACAACAGGCTGTTCAGCCTCATATTCCTTGTATAACCTGATGGCAAGTTCAAGACCCCTCAGGTCTTCTTTTCTCTTCTCTGTTTCTTCTTTATCGAGATGTATAACAAGGACTGCCATATGCAGATTATATTCCGTAAAGGAAAAAAGTAATACTATATGGTTATGACAGACTCAGAGTGGCAGGAATTCAAAAAAAAGAAGAAGCTTTTCTCCATTCAGAATGCGCTTTCATCTTTCTGAAAAGGACAAGGAATATGTAAAGATGAAAGGCTATGAGACAATTGAGAAACACGCAAGGGATTTCATTACGAAGCGGCTTGCTCCTGCTAATCCGGCAAATGATGGAAAGCAAACACCGATGAAGGGACATCCGGTATTCATTTCACAGCATGCAACCGGAACATGTTGCAGAGGGTGTTTACAAAAATGGCATGGAATTGCTAAGGGCAAAGCACTGACCGATGAAGAGATTGACTACATAGTCTCTGTAATAATGCATTTCATCAAAGAAGAAACACAGCTCCCTTAATTGACATCATAAGAAGCAGATTACATCTTTGATGAGGTCCTTGGCATGTGAATTGACAGAGTGACAGGCACTTTTTAGCATAGGATGTTATGGTATTCGCTATCATGGTTTCTGTCATAATCAGCATCGTAGTCTGGTGCATATACAGAATCCATAAGTATCCGCTTGCAAAAGGAATACGCCTTCTTGCGCCTGTCTTCCTCCCACTTTTCATGCTGAAGCGCCCGTTGCTTCATTTTGCCAATGCATTCCTTACAAAGATGACTCATCCTAGGCTTCTGCCTGGTCTTTCAAAAGAGAACGGTATGGTTGGTTCCGTTCCGTATATGCTTTTCAGGCCTAAGGGGATAGACTGCCCGCCCATTCTTATTTATCTCCATGGAGGAGGATTCTTCTTTGAAGCAGCCAGCGGACTGTACAGAGCCTGTATGGAATATGCTCTCGGAGGTAGCTGTGCGCTGATGGCCGTACAGTACAGGACAAGCGACAGGCATCCGTATCCCGCGCAGGATGAAGATGCCAGAACAGCCTTGAGGTATGTTCTGCAGAATGCGGATGCGATGAATATCGACAAAGAACGTATTGCCGTAGGAGGTGATAGCGCAGGAGGCTGTCTTGCTGCCTCTCTTGCCCAGTGGGCAAGGGATGAAGGAATCAACCTTCTTTTCCAGTTCCTTGTATACCCTGTCCTCGACAGAAGGATGTCTACAAAGTCCATGAGAATATTCCCGGACAGCCCTATCTGGAATGCAAGGCTTTCCAAGAAAATGTGGGAGATCCTCGGGGCAGAGACATCTCCTGCTGAATGCGAAAATCTCAGCTGCCTTCCTCCTGCTTATATCGAGGTTGAGGAATACGACAGCCTCAGAGATGAAGGAACAGAGTATTCAGAGAGGCTACAAAAGGCCGGAGTGGCTGTTGATTACCATTTCGTCCATGGAAGCTGCCATGGCTTTGATGAGTTCATGCCGAATCCACTGTCCCGGAAGATGACGGAGGAACGCATATCATTTCTTAGAAAATCATTCTGGCATTAATTGTTTCCTGCTTTTCTGAGAATCAGCTTCGCCAAGATGATTACAGATGAATGGATATAGAATGAGAATCATTGAGAAGCCGGGTATAAGTCCGGGATCAAGTTTGACAGCACTGTCCCTATCAAATATCATCTATCTGGCACTGCTATAAACGGTAGGCGGTTGGCTTCCTCGTCTGTGGGGAGGTCCATTCCTCCCAAGTCTTACAGACGGAAGGAGGTGAATCCGATATGAAGGAAATTCTGGAGATAATCCTGAAGCTCCTTGAGGTTGCGAAAGCTTCTCTTTCTCTTTTACGAGACATAAAAGAAACCCGCCATTCGGCCAAGAAGTGAGCGGGTTTTTCTTCTTACTTTAAAGCCAGCCGTCTATCGGCAGTGCCTCTTTGTATTCTTATTATCATAAACTTCTCTTCCAAAGTCAAATAATCTATACTGCTTGTGGCACTGCTATAAACGGTAGGCGGTTGGCCTCTAGTCGTCCGACATGAGGCTGGTATTGGCCTCATGGATTCTAACGATGAAGGAGGTCTACCAATAGTTGTTTGATTTGATTATCAAGGTGCTTGAGTTTCTGGTGAAAGCCATGAGCCTAGCTTCTGCAATCTGGTCTATAATAAACAACCGCCCTAAGAACTCTGGAAAGTAACAGGGCGGATAGCTATATAGTTGTTCGTATCTGCGAACTCTGAGGTCAGCCGTCTATCGGCAGTGCCTCTGTCTTAATTATCATAATCCAGATAAAAAGAGTCAAGAAAAACCGCCTCGGTCTCTCAATACGAAAGGAGTGGAAAAGAGCTTATGTCATTCCTTGACTGTCCAGCCTCGACCTGAAAGTCCTTATCATTCTGTGGAAGAAGTCAGAACCTTTTTCAGATAGATCATATCAATAAGCTGATTGCCATCCTCAAAAATCGGATGATCATAATTCTCCAGGAAAAAGTCTTTAACGATATGGGAAAAACTGAATCCCGCATGCTTGTAAAAATTCAGAGTTCTCTGGTTGTTTCCAGTGCCAACATAAAGAACATCCGCATGCGGATTGTAATATTCAGTTATATATGAAAGAAGCGCTGTTCCATATCCCTTACCTTGATACTGTGGCCAGGTTGCAATGTTCTTGATCTCAAAGGTTCTTGTCCCAATCTCGATAACTATCGAAGCTGAAACCGGTATATTCCCTTCATAAAGGACAAACATCTCCCCATCATCAAGATATCTCTCAACCATCTCTATCTGCTCATCTCCTAACAGCAGGAGATCAATGAAATCCCGACGCTGTGGTTTCCCTATCTTCCTTATTTTCATCGCGCAGTCCCATTATCCCCTACTGCAGAAACCAGCTCAATCACACACTATGTCCTCGGCCTCTTTCATCCATACATCTGCTGAGGCATCGGAAGGCATTCTCCAGTCAGAACGAGGAGAAAGCGTAACTGTTCCGACCTTTGGCCCATCTGGAAGACAGCTCCTCTTGAACTGCTGCTGGAAGAAACGCCTGATAAATACGACAAGCCATTTCTTAATGAAAGATGGAGAGTAATCGCCATGGAACGAATCACAGGCAATCCGGAAAATCTTCCGTGGAGAGAAACCGTAACGCACCATGTAATAAAGGAAGAAATCGTGAAGTTCATATGGCCCTACGATATCCTCTGTAACCTGTGATATCTGTCCATCATTAGCCGGCAGGAGCTCCGGAGACACAGGTGTTGCAAGGATATCATAAAGCACAAGAGAAGCATCACTAGGCATTGTATCAGCGCTATGACGCACAAGATACCTTACAAGTGTTTTAGGTATCGAGGAATTGACGCCATACATGCTCATATGGTCACCATTGTATGTAGCCCATCCGAGTGCAAGTTCCGACAGATCACCGGTACCGATGACAATACCACCTGTTTTGTTTGCAATATCCATCAGCACCTGTGTTCTCTCTCTTGCCTGAGAGTTCTCATAGGTGACAGAAAGATCATCCACGCTCTGCCCGATATCCTCAAAATGCTGCAATACGCTTTTTGTTATATTCACGCTCTTGAATGTCACACCCAAAGCCAATGCAAGTTTTTCAGCATTTGATCTCGTTCTTTCTGTAGTGCCAAAGCACGGCATCGTAATTGCAATGATATCCTTTCTGTCTCGTCGAAGAAGATCAAAAGAACGTACAGTGACAAGCAGTGCAAGCGTTGAATCAAGACCTCCGGAGAGTCCGACCACTGCCTTTGCCGCATGTGCAGCGACAAGTCTCTTTTTCAGTCCATATGCCTGAAGCGTGAGAATATCCTCACATCTTGAATCCCTCTCTGTTTCATTTGCAGGAACAAATGGATGCTGCGGGAATTCCCTTGTAAGTTTCGTCTCCTCTTCCCTGAAAGAAACTGTAATATGATCATAGCCGTCATCAGAATATGTGAAGGTATTCATCTTCTGTCTTTCATGAACAAGGCGATCTGTATCTATCTCAGATACCGTAAGCTCATCACAATTGAACATTGAAGAAGAAAGGATTGTACCATTCTCCGCAATGATGTTGCTGCCTGTGAAGACCATATCAGTGGTACTTTCGCCGTCAGCGGCATCTGCATAGACATAACCTGCCGTAAGCCGGGCAGAGGCAGAAGATATGAGATTCTTCCTGTACTCTTTCTTCCCGATAATCTCATCAGAAGCCGAAAGATTTACTATCAGAGTGGCGCCATTCAAGGCAAGGCGTACCGATGGCGGTTCAGGAACCCAGAGATCCTCGCAGATCTCACACCCTACAGAGAGTGAAGACGGAAGAGTCGAATCAAAGATAATTTTGCTGCCAAATACAACATCCGTATCAAAAAGGGTTACATCCTCATTCTCATCCGGCGCAGGAGTGAACCATCTTGTCTCATAGAATTCACCATATGACGGCAGATTCTTCTTAGGAATAAGAGCAAGTACTTTACCCCCCTTGATGACAGCAGCCGTATTATAAAGCTTGCCTTTATGAAGATAAGGATAACCAACGAATATCAGGGCATCCGATGCAGCTGTATCCTTCACGATTGAGAGCAACGCTTCATCCGCATCCTTCTGCAAGCTCTTCTGGAAAAAGAGATCACCACAGGTATAACCTGTAATGGAAAGCTCCGGGAAAACAAGAACCTTCACCCCAAGTCCTTCTGCTTTTCTGATAAGATTCACAATTTTCCCTGCATTATACCCAGGATCAGCAACTCTCAGATCAGGAGATGCTGCCGCTACTTTTACAAACCCATCTCTCATACCTGCATCATAGCGACAAGTCATGTACTGAGTCAAAGAAGAGACTACAGGAAATCTACACAGAGATTACTTAACACGACACGCCTATGCATATGTTATCCTTTCTGTATGGAAATGCTTGAACTCACAATTGATGGACAGTGCATCATGGCAGAGAAGAATACAAGACTTGACAGCATCATTTCAGCTGCTTCAGACACGGAATACAGCCATAATCCCGTTGTTGCTGCAAAAGTGAACGGGCTGCTGACGTCCCTCTCTGAAACGATAGCTGGCAATGCTGTGATAGAAACAGTAAATCTGGTGTCGCCATTGGGAAAACGCGTGTACAGGAAAAGCCTCTGCTTCCTCCTCTCCTATGCCTCTGCCGCAATTGCACCTGAACGGACTCTTATCATCGGGCACAGTCTTGGTGATGGTTACTATTTCAGATACCGGGATGGAGAAAAACCAGATACGGAAAAACTCCGATCCGTCATGAATGAAGCAATCAGCAGCAATCTCCCTATAGAGCTCATAGAACTCACCCATGATGAAGGCATTGAATATGCAGAGCAGAAAGGGCTGAAGGAGACGGAAGAACTTCTGAAGACACTGAATCAGGCTTTCTACCGCTTTGCACGCATCGGTACATGTATGGAGATGTACTATGAACCGCTGCTTCCTTCCCTGAAGTATCTGAAACTGTGGGAGCTGAGGGAATATGAGGATGGTCTTCTTCTACGCTATCCACAGATGCGTAGTCCTTACTCGATAATGCCATTTACAGACAATCCACTGCTCTTCTCCGTTTTCAATGAGAACAAGAGATACGCAAGAATACTTGGAATAGAATCCATCGGGGAATTGAACAGCAAGGTTGTGAGCGGAGACATCAGCAAAACGATACTTCTTTCTGAAGCGCTTCAGCAAAGACGCATCTCGGATACTGCAAGAGAGATTGCAAAGAAAGGTACTGTCAGGGCAGTATTCATTGCAGGTCCGTCATCTTCCGGGAAGACAACTTTCTCCATGAAGCTTTCAGATGAGCTGAGAGTCAGCGGCTATAATCCAATCAGAATATCTCTTGATGACTACTATCTTCCGACAGAAATGATTCCTCTGGATGAATATGGCGAGAAAGATTATGAGGTTCTTGAATCACTTGATCTGAAGCTCCTCCGATCTCAGCTTTCAGCGCTCATCAGAAGAGAAGCTGTCTGCCTTGCTCGTTTCTCATTCAAGGACAGGAAAACTACATTCGAGAAGATACCGACAAGAATGGAAGATGATTCAATTCTTGTCATTGAAGGCATTCACGGCCTCAATCCTGCACTTATTCCAGAACTGGAGAATGACAAGGGTTTCCGTATTTATATATCGGCGCTGACTCAGGTCAATCTAGACACGAGATCAAGAATAAGCACTACAGATAACCGGATACTACGACGTATGGTACGCGATAACCGTACCAGAGGATTCAACGCTGTGGAAACGCTATCAAGATGGCCATCTGTGGAGAGAGGCGAAAAGAATCATATTTTCCCGTTCCAAAACAACGCTGACATCATGATAAACAGCGCGCTGGAGTATGAACTTGGAGTGCTCAAGCCATATGCATTACCGCTGCTGTCATCGGTCACAAAGGAAAATGGGGAAGCCTATGCAAATGCCAGGAGGCTCCTTGCTTTCCTTGAATTCATCTATCCGATTCCTTCAGAACTGGTGCCATCTGATTCAATCCTCCGCGAATTCATCGGAGGATCTGTTTACGGGGCTATCTAGTTATATAGACAGTATGCGTATCTGTAAGCACGTCAGGATAACGCTGAATCATATTCATCAGTCTCAGCGCCGGTCCTGACGGTTCATTGTGCCCGCTCTCCCAGGCTTCCACGGTCTTTTCTGAAACTCCAAGCAGCTCTGCAAAAAGCCCTACTGAGAGATGCAAACGCAGTCTCAGCGTCCTTATCTCATCATTCGTATATGGTCTGAGCGGCTCTATATGTATGTATTTGTTGCGTTTGGTGAGGACGCCGCTCTTCTTTGGATAGAGAGCGTCCCTCACCTCCTCAAGATATACACTGATCATTTACCGTAGATATGCAAGGCTTCATTGAGCTCTTCAAGAATCCTGTCGCGGCATTTTCCACATGCAGTAGAACATCCAGTCTCGGCCTGCAGTTCCTCAAAGTTATTCACTTTACCATTCTTTACCAGTTCTTCAATCATCTGGTCCGTGACGCCCTTGCACTCACAGATGATTTTAGCTGTCGTCCCCTTATAAGGATTCGGCATGCCATTCTTTTCAAGGTAATCATCGATGGCAGCCCTGAGTGCCTTGTCACCAAGAACTGAGCAATGGAACTTGTGTTCAGGAAGGCCACCAAGGGCATCGGTAATCATTGCAGGTGTCAGATGATAAGCATCCTCGAGCGACATTCCAATTGCCATCTCGCTCATCATTGATGTGGAAGCAATCGCAGATGCACAGCCATATGTAAGCCATCTAAGGTCTGAAATCTTTCCATCCTTTACCTTGATACCAACTCTCATCTGGTCTCCACAGGCAAGGGATCCAACTTCCCCAACTCCATCAGGAGAAAACTCCTCTCCCTCCTTCCACAGATTGCGTGGATTGATGAAATGATCCTTTACTGTATCTGTATATACCCACTGGGCCATGAAACTGTCAGCCATTAAATCCTCCTCGTGCTCATTGCCCTTACTTTCTCAATAATCGGGGGCAGACGATCGAGCACATAAGCAACATCATCCATTGTGTTGTATCTGCCAAAAGAGAACCGTATTGAGCCATGTGCAAGCTCCACATCCAGTCCAGCAGCAAGAAGCACATAGCTAGGCTCAAGAGAACCAGTTGCACAAGCTGAGCCTGTAGATACCTCAATACCTTCAAGATCAAGATAAAGCAGGATTGACTCACCCTCTGCAGATGGGAACGAGATGTTAAGCGTTCCCGGAAGACAAAGAGATTCATCATTTGAACCGTTCACGATAACATCCGGAATACGCTCCTCAATGCCCTTGCGGAGAGCTTCCCTCATTGCCCACAGCCTGTCATGCTCATCCTTGAGATTAATCCTTGCAAGCTCAGCTGCCTTACCGATGCCGAAAATTGCCTGATTATTGTAAGTTCCGGCTCTCATGCCCTTCTCCTGATGCCCACCGTGAACGAACGGGGAGAGAGGGACACCTTTTTTAGCATAAAGAACGCCAATGCCTTTAGGACCATAGAATTTATGTCCAGAAAGGGAAAGGTAATCTGCATCGATGTCCTTCACCGATACCGGTATCTTACCAATTGCCTGTGTGGCATCAGTGTGGAAGAACGCTCCGGCTTTATGAGCGATTTCTGCCGCTTCCTTTACAGGCTGAATCGTTCCCGATTCATTGTTTCCTGTCATGATGGAAACAAGCGCGGTATTCTCACCCACCAGACGCTTAAGCTCATCAAGCTTTATGCGTCCTATATGATCCACAGGACAGTAATCGATGATGTATCCTTTCTTTGTGAGATATTTTGCTGTCTCAATCGTCGCTGGATGTTCCACCGAAGATATCACGATCCTGTTTCTCTTGTCTCCGCTATCGATTCTGTCACGGAAGATGTTGAGAACTGAATTATTGCTTTCCGATGCACCGGATGTGAAGTAGATTTCATCTGCCGAAGCCTCAATGAGATCTGCAACTTCCTTACGGGCCCATTCTATTCCGGCAGCAGCCTGGCGTCCCAATGTATGCATACTGGATGCATTGCCATAGAGGGAATCGTTTTCATGCATGAATGCAATCACCTCATCCGCCATTCTGGTTGTGCCGTTGTTATCGAGATAGACATATCTTCTATCCATATAATTCTCCATCGGACTTAAGGTACTTGCCCCGGCTAAGCTCGTCAAGAAGCTTATCGGGATGAAGAGAGTACGAACTCCCTCTTACCCCTCATTCTGATATGGTGTTTCCTTGCCCACTCCACATATGCACAGGAATCTGGAAGAGACCTGCTGAACATGGCCTTAAATGGTGTGACTTTCTCGCAGCGATGACATTTTGCAAAGCGTTCTGAGTAGACACTGCAGAGATGTGTTTCCTCATCGTAGAACTCACAGGGTGATGACAAATCAATCTCAAGGACATCCGGATAAATCACTTTCTCATGACAGCAGAGACCGCAGTTTACGCAGATATCCTCCCACTTCATCAAAGCGTCTCCATTGCCTCTGAAAGTGATGGAAGAGTGTTGACGATCGAAACGGATGCAGCTCCTGATTGACATATCTCATGATCTGCCCGGTAATGCGAAAGAGATGGCATGTATTCCATATCAGCATACTCTATTTCCAGTATACGCTTGTCCTTATGGCTCTCACGGACTGCCACGGAATCATTATAAACAATCTCACCAATACCGCCTGCTTCATATTTTCCGTTGAATGCAGATGGCACATTGATGTTCATGAACGTTCCTCTTGGTATTTTTGAGATAAAGGAATCAAGATTGGCAGCAAGGAATTCTGCAGCTTTACAGAAAAGCTCGGCATCATCTCGCTTCTCAACTGACAATGCGATTGCCTTCATCCCATAGAAAGCTGCTTGTCTCGCTGCTGCACAAGTTCCAGAGAAAACAATATCCGTAGAAAGATTGTAACCATGGTTAATACCGGAAATCACGACATCGAAAGCAACGGGGAACAAAGAACAGCGATGGCTGTAGACAATGCAATCTGCTGGTGTTCCTGAGACATGGAAGTGATGCGGGGCAAACTCCGTGACGGTAACCTTCCCTCTTATTGTCATTGCATGGGACTTTCCACTCTGCTCGCTGTCAGGTGCAGAGACATAGATTTCGTGTCCATAAGATGCAAGAACCTCTTCAAGAATTCTTATACCGTCAGCCTTGTAACCATCATCGTTAGATAAAAGGATATTCATCTTCTGGTATTATCCTTATTGAACCGGATGGGATGTACTCCCTCATTGTCGGCCTGAAGCCGAATATGCGTTCATACTCCTCAAGTTTTTCCTTGAATTCCTCTTCCTTGCCATTTTCTATAAGTGCAACAAGCGTTCCTGTGATTCCTACTGAAATTTCAGTGACACCACAGACACTGCTCATCTCGGAACCGCGCTTTACAAGCCAGTCAACCTCAGGAGAAGTAAGACCTGCCTGCTGTGAAATATTCCTCTGTTCAATTGAAAGGATTTTTCCAAGCTGGGCTGAATCCCCGGCAAGGAGTGCCTCATAACCTTTATCTGCAGCCATGGAATCTTCAATCACGAAGGATATGATTCTCTTCCAGTCCTCCTGCAGAGCATTGTTCTCGATAATCTCCTTCCGTGTCACAGTTCTTAGCTTTGCGCCTTTTGATGATTCTCTCAAAGCGGAGAAGGCTTTATCTGCCTCAACACGGAAGATTGCGACCTCCTCTGCCAGTTCATAAGCCGGAAGAGCACAGTCAATGAACCAGGAACCATATCCGCGTTCTGGTATGAATGGATAGTCAAAAGATGTGTATTCATATGTTTCCAGATCGAAACGGATCATCTTTCCCGGCTCAGATGAAAAGATTGTGATCAGATCGCGAAGCCTTGATTTGTAAACATCGGAAAATCTCTTTGAATTATATGCAAGACGCACAAGACGATTTATTTCGATGTCATAACCACAGAGCTTATTAAGTGCAAAAAGAAGACCGGAGGTGATAGCTGCTGTGATTGCAGGAGGATCTGCAACCGCGCTCTGGCCTTTGATTGTCAAATCAAAACCCGGTACGTCTAATTCTGCGGCCTGCAATACCTGACACACAGATTTGACAGGAGTACACCATCTGTCCTCTTTACGCGATCTAAGACCTACCAGCTGGAATTTCTTTTTCTCTTTTTTTGTGGAATTAAGTACCCTTACCTGACTGTCATCACGTTTTGAGACAGCCACCCTCAGTCCCTGTGTGTTGGTACTCATAAGGGCATAACCTGAACAGAAATCAGAAAAAGCTCCAAGGAGAGTGGTGACCTGAGGGACTTCCACAACAACATCTGGCGCTACACCATATTCAGCTTTATGTACGTCGACGATACCCTTCATCTTCCTGCTCCGATTATGCGGATAATATAGACAAATAAAGTTTTTTTGTCAAAAACAAAGGCCGAGGCAATAAACCCCGGCCATTTTTCCTGAAGATTGTCTTAGTTTGACTCTCTGTGGTATCTCTTGTTGAAGCGTTCAACACGTCCTGTTGTGTCAACGAGCTTCTGTGTTCCTGTAAAGAACGGATGGCATGCTGAGCAGATTTCAACATGAAGGTTCTTTGCAGTTGATTTTGTCTTAATCACATTGCCACAAGAGCAATGGATTTCCTGCAGTGTGTACTCAGGGTGGATATTCTTTTTCATTTTTCGTCCTCCGGTTCTATGT
>CALXYN010000020.1 GCA_944392975.1 uncultured Spirochaetaceae bacterium
TTTTCACAAAGCGCGAGATAGAGGGAGCTCCGCACCGCGCTGCTGAGTATTATGCTGCCCGTTTTGCTGCCAAAGAGGCCTTTTCCAAAGCGCTTGGAACTGGTATCAAAGGGTTTTCACTGACAGAGATTGAAATCAGGGAAGATGACAATGGAAAGCCATATTTCGCCCTTTCTGGAAGGGCTGCAAAGCTTGCAGAGGGGCTTTCTCTTCATCTCTCAATGAGCCATGAACGCGAAGAAGCCGTTGCAATGGTGGTTGCAGAATATGAGAAGTGACTGGAAACGTCCCGAAACATACAGTCTTCCCGGAGAGGGGGAGAAGAGGATCATGCTCCGCATATCTTACGATGGTTCTCTCTTTCATGGATGGCAGGCGCAGGGAAATGCTGTTTCCGTGCAGGGAACATTGTCTGCCGTGCTGTCAGAACTTTTTGGCAAAGAGACAATAGCCTATGCATCCGGAAGGACTGACAGAGGTGTTCATGCGCTTTGTCAGGTTTGCCATTTTGATACATCTTCATCAATAGATGCCTCTTCATACAGCGTGATTCTCAACACAAAGCTTCCCAAAAGCATCCGTGTCGCCTCATCGTCTGAGGCACCTTCCGGTTTTCATGCCCGTTTCTCTACAATGTCCAGGGAATACTGGTATCTTATTAAAAAGACCGGTGACATGCTTGCCTGGGACAGAGAGCGGATCACGCCTTTCAAGACACTCCCTGATATTTCCGTTCTCAATGCATATGCGGCAATGCTTCAGGGCACTCATGATTTCACGACATTTGCTTCTGCAAAGGATCCTTCGGAATCGAAAATGAGGGATATCTATGTCTCTGAATGGGATATGATGAAAGATATTTATGGAGGGGAGGTTCTTCGTTACCGGACTGCTGGAAACGCTTTTCTATACCATCAGGTAAGGAGCATGGTCGGCACGATGATGAATGCGGCACTTAGCGGGGAAAGCGTGGAGTCATTCAGGAATCGCCTTGAGAGCAAGGATCGTTCAATGGCTTTGAAAACAGCTCCCTCCGATGGTCTCTATCTTGCTGATGTGAGCTATGATAGTGAAAAGTATCAGTGGTTTGAGGAGCAGTATGGGAGATAAATTCACAGAAGGGCTTTTCATGTCTTTTATTGATGACGCGGAGAGAATCATCCTGGGCGACACTGTCGGTGATGATGTCCCTCTCGTTTCCTATACCATCAGGGAAAAGAGTTCTCCGAAGCCTCAGCAGAGAGAGACTCCACTTGATGCCCTTTATAATGAAGCTTCTTCCTGTCATGCCTGTACCGGTTATGAAAGCCGCAGTATCTTTGTTCGTCCGATTGTCAAGAAAGAACCCAAAGTTCTTTTCATTGCACCTTATCCGGAGGGATCTGTCATTTTCTCTCCTGAAAGCCTGAAGATATTCAGGGCATGGTGGAAGCTTTCGTTGCTGCTGGAAGAGGGCGAGTGGGCGCTGACAACACTTGTAAAGTGCCCTGTGCCGGGTTTTGATAGGACATTCTGCGACGCCTGCCGTTCAATCCTGCGTACGGAGATGGCAGAGATCAGTCCGGAGGCAATGATTCTTCTCGGTCATGACACGGCATCATATATGCTTGGTAAGAGTGAGAACATGGAGGCACTTCGCCAGAAACGGTTTGTTGTCAACCACATCCCTGTTTTCGTCACTTACTCTCCCCGGGATTACATCCAGGATCCTTCTCTAAAGAAAGCAATCTGGAGCGATATGCTTTTTATCAGAAGACAGATTGGAACGGAGGATCGCAGTTCTTGAAATATGCCTCCCTTATTCTCGATTTGCCATATGAGGCTGTTTACAGCTACATAGTGCCTCCTTCTATGGAGGAACAAGCCGTTTTCGGTGTGAGGGCCATAGTTCCGTTCGGACACAGAAAAATGACAGGTTATATCATCGGCACAAGCGATGAGAAGCCACTTGGTGACTATGCGCTGAAGATGATTGACAGGGTTATCGACAAAGAACCTGTTTTCAACAAGGTCCTGCTGGATCTCGCGATATGGATGCAGGGGATGTATTTCTCTCCTCCAGGTCTGAACCTTTCAATGATGGTGCCTTCTGGCAGGAGGGAAAGCGAGGTGAGTCCCTTCTTTGAGCCATCATCATTCAAATCAATCGAGTGCCTCTCAGATGGGCAGAAACACGCACTCGATGTTCTCCGTTCAAGCAGTGACCGTATTTTCTATCTTTTTGGAGTAACAGGTTCTGGAAAGAGCGAGGTCTATCTGAGACGGACAGAGGATGTTATCAAAGAGGGCAGGCAGGTACTTTATATGGTACCTGAGATAACCCTCTCTGAGCAGCTTTCAGATGAAGTTTATTCGCGCTTCTCCGGACGTGTTGCCATTCTCCATTCCTCCCTTACACCATCACAGCGTCTCAAGGCCTGGAACGGTATCATGTCAGGGGAGATTGATCTTGTGATTGGAGCAAGGAGCAGTGTATTCGCACCTTTTAAAAATCTTGGTCTCATCATCATGGACGAGGAGCATGAGACTTCGTACAAATCCGGTTCAACGCCTAGGTATCATGCAAGGCAGATTGCTGAGTATCGTGCAAAAAAGGAGAATGCCACGCTGATAATGGGATCGGCAACTCCCTCTCTTGAGGCCTGGAAGATGATGGCTGATCACCGAATCCACCGCATTGACATGAAAGAGAGGATAGGGGAAGGGAGATATCCTGCTGTACATATTGTCAACAGCCTCAGGGAAAAGCACTCTATATCCAGAGAGCTGGAGGAGGCGATACGCGATGCTCTCAATCATAAGCGGGGTGTGATTCTCTTTCTCAACCGCAGGGGATATACGTATAACTATGTCTGCTCCGAATGCGGCCATGTCGTGACCTGTCCAAATTGTTCTGTTTCCCTTACATATCACAAAAAGGAACAACGTCTGGTCTGCCATACATGCGGATTCTCAGAACCTCTTATAAACGTCTGTCCAGAGTGCCATTCGAGAAATCTGTCACCGCATGGTTTCGGTACAGAGAATATTGAGGAAGAGGCAAAAGCGCTCTTTCCATATGCACGTATTGCTAGACTGGATACCGATGTCGCAGAGAGCGGCAAAGGAAAAACACAGGAAATCCTGCAGGGGTTCCGTCAAGGCAGTATCGATATCCTTCTTGGAACTCAGATGATAGCCAAAGGTCTGAATTTCCCGCTTGTCTCCCTTGTCGGCGTGCTCAATGCAGACTCCTCTTTAGCTATTCCGGATTTCAGAGCCGCAGAGCGTACATTTGATCTTCTGCATCAGGTTGCAGGTCGTGCTGGTCGATACAGGGACGACGGACTCGTCATCATCCAGACAATACAGCCCTTTGCTCCGCCGATTGCAGCTGTGGCTGAAAACGATCTGGAATCGTTTTATAAAAAGGAACTCCATGAAAGGGAGCTTACAGGTTTCCCTCCTTATTCCCGTCTACTGAATCTTACATTCAGGGGAAAGAATGAGGAAAAAGTGCAGGATGCAGCTGAGGCTCTCTGGAAAGAGGCATCCAGGCTGGAAGAGAAAGGTTTTGATGATATCGAGATATTCTCCCCATCTCCCTGTCTCGTTGAGCGTAAGGCTCAGTATTTCAGATACCATGTGCTGCTCCGCTCTGTTAATGCGGCACTCCTTCTTCGTTTTTCACATCTGCTTCTCGATTCATTCAAGGTGCCTTCTTCCGTATATATCGAGATAGACATGGATCCGATGACGCTTATGTGATTGACGTATTTCTGTGACTCTGCAATCATGCACTTATGGAGATTCTGGTAATTGATGGACAGGGCGGTGGTCTTGGCAAGGCCCTTGTCGCGGCACTTAAATCCCATTTTTCAGATATTACTGTCAATGCAGTTGGTACAAACAGCATCGCAACACAGCAGATGCTCCGCTCTGGAGCTGATCATGCCGCCACCGGAGAGAATCCTGTGATAGTTCTTTCTCGCACCGCATCCATCATCATTGGCCCAATTGGTATCTGTATTGCAGACAGCATGTATGGTGAAGTGACACCTGCAATGGCAAAAGCTGTCGGAAGTGCAAATGCCAGACGTATACTTGTTCCTGTGAATATCTGTGGAAATATCGTTGTAGGTGTACATGATACATCTCTTTCTGCTATGATTGAGGGCGTAATTGAGGCAGCAGAAGCTGTAATCAGAGCCTGAAGGTTAATTTTTTTTTATCGATAGCTTCATCCTGTAGGATGATGGATACCATATGCCATCACTTATTGTTGACAACATCTCTTTCTCATATGGGAATGGCGATGTTATTTCCTCTCTCTCATTTTCTGCTGAAGGCAATGAGAAGATAGCCATTCTCGGTTCAAATGGTTCAGGAAAGTCTACATTGATGAAGCTTATAAAAGGGCTGCTGCCACTCAAACGCGGAGAAATCCTCATCAATGGGAAGAGTATCAGGGAAAAGGAATCAAAACAAAGCATCGGCATTGTCTTCCAGGATCCTGACAGCCAGTTCGTTTCTCCTGTTCTGGAAGAGGATATCGCATTTGGTCCTGAAAACTATGGCATGAATGAGGAGGCAATAGATGAAGCCGTGGAAAAAAGCCTCAAGGCCGTAGGGCTCTGGGAGAGAAGGAAAAGTTCTCCATATTCTCTTTCTGGCGGAGAGAAAGAGAGGGCACAGCTTGCGGGAATTCTTTCATTCAGCCCCTCTGTTGTGATTCTAGATGAGGCATTTTCCATGCTGGACAGAAAGGGGCAAGATGATGTTGTATCCTTGGCTTCATCCTCTTTGGAATCTGCTCTTGTCATCACTATTACACACAGTGCGGAAGAAGCGCTTTCATCGGATCGTGTGATTCTCCTTTCTGAAGGAAAGCTTATTGCAGACGGAGAAACAAGGAGCATTCTTACCGATTCCAGGCTCCTTGAGAGTGCGAAGGTTAAACCACCATTTGCATGCCGCATGCGTTCACTGCTTCTTTCCCGTGGTCTGGATACAGGTCCTGTACTTACTGAGACAGAGCTTCAGGAGGCATTATGTCACTTACGCTGAGCCATGTATGCCTGAAAAAAGAAGCTTTCTCAATCTCCGATGTTTCTCTTTCAATTGACAAGGGAATTACTGCCATCGTCGGTAAAAGTGGCAGTGGAAAGACAACGCTCCTTTCTCTTATCGCAGGACTTCAGAGACCTGATTCCGGAACTGTGGAAAAAGAAGGAAGTGTCGGTATGGTCTTTCAGTTCCCAGAAAGAGAGCTCTTTGCCGAGACCGTGCTTAAAGATGTATCCTTCTCTCTTCATAATGCCGATGATAAAAAAGCCAGGGAGGCGCTGGAAGCTCTGGGTGTTGAGGAAAGGCTGTGGAATCTCTCTCCGTTCTCGCTTTCTGGAGGGGAGAGAAGAAAAGTTGCGATTGCCGGTATCCTTGCATCTGAACCTGATATCATCATGATGGATGAACCCTCTGCCGGACTTGATGCGGATGGGCAAGATAGTCTTAGAAAGCTGCTTTTTTCGCTCAGAAAAAAAGGGAAGATTGTTGTAATCACCACACATGATGTCAGCCTGGCGGCAATTGCGGACAGGGTGATTGTCATTGAAAATGGAAGTGTCGTTGCTGATGATATTCCTCAGGCTGTCATCTCAACTCCTGCCATGCGCCTTTCACAGGCATTGGGGCTTGGGAAGATAATCGATGAAGAACTGCTTGCAGATGCTGTCGTTAAGACGCTTGGAGGTAGAAGATGAATCTTCTTGGCGCATATCATCCGGCAGTGTCTATGCTTCATAGTCTTGACCCTGCTTATAAGATCATCTCGTTCTCGCTTCTTTTTGTGGCAGTTGTCATTTTCTCCAGCAGTATAGCCGGTTATTTCATCTCAGCTCTCATCATCCTCTTTCTGTTTTATGTAGCACATGTTCCTGTCCATCCTGTGCTGAAGTCGTTATGGAGATTCAGGGCCTTCTTTCTGACTATTTTCCTGATGAACAGCTTCTTTCAGCCGTCTGAAACTCCCATTTTCTCTTTCTATTTCATAACATTCTCCTTTTATGGAATAGCAATGGGAATCAGAATGGTGATGTGTGTTGCTATTTTGACATCTCTTTCGGCTCTGCTTACTGCCACCACGACACCAATTGCCATCACAAAGGGATTAAATGCGCTTCTCCATCCACTTTCATATCTCCATATTCCTGTCAATCAGGCCGCGGAGATTATCTCCATGGCTCTTTGTCTCATTCCTCTTATCGCAAAGGAGAGTGAGGATATCGTGATGTCTGCAAAAGCCAGAGGACTTGGTAGCGGTAGCGGCAAGCTGAAGGATAGGGCACTTTCCATGGCTCCTCTGGTGATTCCTCTTTTCGTACAGTCCTTTCGCCGCGCTGATGAAATGGCTATGGCAATGGAGGCAAGGGGTTACAGTGATGGGCCTCACAGGAGGAGAATGAGAATAAAGACCGGAAGCGCAGAAATCCTGGTACTTCTTATCTCAATCCTGATTCTTCTTATAAGCATTTTCATGAAAGGAGTTTTTGTATGAATATATTGAAAAAATCATTGTTCACCGCAGTCTGCATTGCTCTTTGCACTGTTTTGCCGATGGCTTTTCATGCCATCCCAAATGGCGGAATTCTGTTTTCTCCGATGCATTTGCCCGTACTCCTCTGTGGCGTGATTACATCATGGCCTTTCGGACTTTTCTGCGGTATTGTAGGGCCGCTTCTTTCCTTCCTTTTTACAGGGATGCCCGGAGCTCCGATGCTTCCTCAGATGATGGTGGAACTTGGAAGCTATGGTTTCATGGCGGGACTGATGATCCGTATTATGAGAACAAAGAGTCTGAGCGCTAATGTGCTTGTCAGTCTGGTAATTGCCATGCTTTTTGGCCGCATCGTTGCAGGATGTGCCCGTGCTTTCCTGTTTGCAAGAGGATCGTATTCTCTTCCAATGTGGATATCCAGCTATTTTATATCCTGTTTTCCTGCAATCATCCTGCAGCTTGTGTTGATTCCGCTTATCTGCAAGGCTTTGGATAAAGCCGGACTGCTCTCTGAGAAAACAGCATGAAAGGTCTGGAGAGAGTACTTGCATCCATCGAAGGAAGGAAGATAATCGCTATCGATGGCCGTTCAGCAGCAGGAAAGACAACGCTTGCAGAAGAGCTTCTTGCTGTAACTGGAGGGGATATCCTCCATATGGATGATTTCTTCCTTCCTCCGGAACTTCGTACAGCACAGCGCTATTCAGAACCTGGAGGGAATATTCACAGAGAGCGCTTTCAGGAAGAGATCCTTCCATTCCTCAGAAATGAAAGCATCGTCAAATACAGGAGATTTGACTGTCAGAAGGGAGCTTATGATGCGAATCTGCTTTCCCTGGATACTTCAAGGACAGTCATAATCGAGGGAGCATACAGCCTTCTTCCTGTCTTCGGAAAGTATTATGACATCTCGATTTTCGTGGATATAGACCCGGAAAGGCAACTTGAACGTATCAGAAAGCGTAATGGAGAGGAGAAGGCGGAAATTTTCCGTACTAAATGGATACCGCTGGAGGAGGCATATATAAATGCGTACTCGATTGATAAGGGCGCGGATCTCATCATCGATGGTTGTCAAGAATGATGGGGAAGTATACCATCTTGAGTCATGTTGGATATTTACACACTTGGTGAGGACGTCCTCAGAGAGGAGTGCTCGGATATAAAAGAGTTTGATGAATCGCTGAAGATTCTCGCAGATGCAATGATTGATACGCTTGAAGAGGCGGATGGTGTAGGCCTTGCCGGTCCTCAGGTCGGTGTTTCCAAAAAGATATTCGTAGTGCATATCAGGGGCAGTGAGCCGATGGTTTTCATCAATCCATCCATTGTCGGCACAAGCATTGAGACCGGTGTATATGAGGAAGGATGTCTTTCCATTCCTGGTGTCTATCATGATGTCATAAGACCAGTGGGTGTTACCATACAGGCTCAGGATCTGAATGGTAAGCCGTTTACAATCCAGGCTGATGGGCTTCTTGCACGTGTGATTCAGCATGAGAATGACCATCTTCACGGAAAGCTTTATATCGATCATCTGGAAGAGCGGGAGCGTGAGAGGGTCGTACGATCTTATGAGAAGAAAAACAAGATCAGGCGCAAACAGAAGGTAAGAGTCTGATGAAGATTGTTTTTGCAGCTACAGGTGAGATTGCCGTCCCTCTTCTTGAAGCCCTGAATGAAGCAAAGCTTGTTTCCCTTGTCCTGACTGCGCCCGATGCTCCCGGTAAAAGAGGAAAGTCGCTCATTCCATCGCCTGTAAAAGTGAAGGCCCTGGAACTGGGGTTGGATGTCTATCAGCCAGATACAATCAGGAAAGAGGCGAGGACTCATATCGCATCATATTGTGCTGATACCCTTCTTTCGTTCTGCTATGGAAAGATTTTCGGACCGCGGTTTCTATCTCTTTTTTCGGAGACTTTCAATGTCCATCCTTCTCTTCTTCCGCTTCATCGCGGGCCTTCTCCGATTTATCAGGCAATACGTGACTGTGACAGGAATACGGGGATAGCGCTCCAGAGAATAGCCGAAGGCGTTGATGAGGGAGATCTCTTCGGTGTCCTTCCTGTAGCACTTGACGGAACGGAGACTGAGGAAAGCCTTTCAAGGAAAGTTGCCGCACTTGTTCCTTCATTTGTCCTTCCGATTCTTCTTGATGAGAACCGTAAGGCATATCCGCAGACAGGGGAGGCAACTTATACAAGCTTTGTCAGCAAAGATGATGGCCGGATTGATTTCACCAAGAGCGCAGAGATGATTCACGCTCAGATACGTTCCTGCTCTCCATGGCCAAAGGCATATGCGATGCTCATGGAATCTCCTCTGTATCTTACTGGTGTCTGGGGCAGCGGTTTCTCAATAGAAAAAGCAGATGTACCTGAAAAAGCTGGTACAATAGTTGGACTTGAAAAAGGCAAAGGGCTGAAAATTGCCTTGAAAGATGGTTATATTTATATAAACAGGGTTCTGCCTCCGATGAAGAAGGAAATGGATGCCTTCTCTTTCGTGAATGGCAGAAGGGATGTGATTGGCAGTATCCTTAGTTAGGAGGCGTTTTGAAGCGACTGTTTCTTTCCATAATGCTTTTCATTGCATTTATTGCTGTCCTTCCAGCATCTATTTTCCGTCCAGAGTTTGCTCTTGTGCTCTCCGGGGGCGGTGCCCGTGGCATTGCTCATATACCGGTTCTTGAAGAGCTGGACAGGCGAGGAATCGTTCCGGATATCATCATCGGTACAAGCATGGGCGCAGTTGTCGGAAGTCTCTATGCAGCCGGTTACAGTGGAGAGGAACTCAATCAGATTGTGAGGGACACGGATCTCATGAGCTACTTCATACACCTCTATGCTGTCCGCAAAGCCGATGTGCTTCCAAGCCCTTTCACAGATTATGATACAAACCTTCTTACTGTCGAGTTCGGATCATCTGGCTTTGGTGCATCGAACGGTCTTATTGATGATCAGTATATAAACGGCTTTCTCAGAAGATATCTTTCGAAGGTCCTGTCGATTTCAGATTTCGATGATTTGCCAATACCTTTCAGGGCAATCGGTACTGATATAACAAACAACAGAATGGTTGTTTTCTCATCCGGTTCTCTTTTTGATGCTGTACGTGCATCCATGGCCATTCCGGTAGTCTTCTCTCCAGTACGCCTTGATGATGGCAGCTACATTATAGATGGTGGTCTTGAGAACAATCTGCCAACAGATGTTGCAAGGGATTTGGGTGCGGATATAGTTCTGGCTGTGGATGTCAACGATGCCAGACACCAGTTTGGAGAGCATAAAAATGACATGTCCACGCTTTCCGGCACGTTCTCGCAGTTTTCTGATTATCTTACTGAACCGAATTCTGCTGCCAATTATGATGAGGCTGACTGGGTAATCGTAGTCGATACCTCTGCATTCTCATCAATGGGATTTGGCTCTGGAGAGGATATTCTTGAGATAGGAAGGGAGACAGTTGAAGCTAATCAGGATGTTTTCGATGAACTTGAGGAGCGTCTTGAACGATGGCTCCCGATGGAGAAAACGAGTTATGATGAACTTCCCGCTCCTTCTATTGAACAGGTTGTTATAGATTCCGTTATCCCGGAATCATTCTATGGTGATCTTTCCAGTTTTGAAGGTCGTCCAATGGATTATGCCACGATAACGGAATTTGAGAAGCTTCTTGATGATATAAGGCGCCATGAGGGACTTAAATCCGTTACCTATGATGCTATTAATGGCGTTGTTTCTGTAAACGGGGAACGCTATCCTTCTCTCTCTGGAAGTATCTATCTGGGACTGAGTGGAGGTCTTGGACTGAGATATGATGGGACAGAGGGCGGGGACCCTTATTTTGCCTATACTCCGGTTTTCACAATATCTGGAAGAATGGAAGTTTTGGAAAAGCTCGATTTCACATATGGAATCGTTGCTAATGAGGGCATAACGCTGGATGCCGGACTTCTTTATCCATTCCTCTCATCTGCATTCCTCTATGCAGATGTGGGATTAAAGTATGGGCAGCATGCGTACTACTCAATTCCAGGAACCGAGGATTACCATTTCAGCAGCGATGTTGGACTATTCCTGAAAACCGGAATCGGTTTCGTTCCTTTCAGAAATTTCCGTATCGATACGATTCTCGGTTTTGATTACACCTATCTCGGTAATGATATGCCGGGGAATAGAAATCTTATCTATCCGTATATCGGGCTCGGTCTTGTCTATGACGCTTATGACAGTCAGGATGCAACAAGCAACGGCCTTGAGGTAGAACTCATGTTCGAGTTCGGTGGTGATTTCCCGTCTCCTTCAATTGCTTATTCAATGTCTGGAAGCCTCTTCGGGTGTTTCGGTCCTACAGATATCTTCAAGTTCATCTTCTCTGCAGAGACAGCGACCATAAGAAGGGCGGCTTCTTTGTCAGAGGGGTATGTATCGACAGCACTTGGAAAGAGTGCAACAGACTATATCTATTTCATGGGCGGAATAAGGCTTCCGCTTCCGCTCTCTTTATTCCTTGATGCCGGAATCTTCTTTGACATGTTCGGCGGAAGCTATGAAGAAGCTGTAGGTGGAAACCGCAACCTCATCCCTTATTCAGAACTTTCCGCTGATAAGAATGCAATGGATATCGGAGGGTATGTGGGGTTCGGAATTGCGACTTCCTTTGGCCAGATTACCGCTTCCCTTCATATATCGATGACACCAAGAGTGTCATTCATGATCGGGATAGAGTGATGTATTCACATTGGAGAACTTATTCCTCCTATCTGAAGGATAAGTATGGTGCGAGTGTTTACAGAATCGGGGTAGATGGCGGCTTTTCCTGTCCTAACCGCGATAAGAACCGTCATGGCGGTTGTGCTTTCTGTGATGGTACGGGATCCATTGCCGTCTATCAGCGAACAGCGGAGTCCGGATACAGACGCACAGCAGCCTTCGATAAAGAAAGAGCTGATACGATACTGCCAAGGCTCCTGTCCATCCGTGAACAGATAGAGCGGGGTATGGCTTTCCTGAAAAGACGCTATGGAGCAACACTTTTCAGCCTTTCCTTTCAGTCATGGACAAATACCTATGATTCTCCAGAGAATCTTAAAAGGATTTACGATGAGGCTCTTGCTGTCCATCCTTTTAAGGAACTTCTGATTTCAACCCGTCCTGATACAGTTCCTGAGGATGTGCTATCACTTCTTGAGAGTTATATCACTCCAGAGCGTGATGTCTGGGTTGAGTTTGGATTACAGAGCGCAAATGACAGAACTCTCCAGAATATCAACCGGGGACATGACCTTGCCTCTTATATGGAAGCAACGGAGAGGGCGCATAGCCATCATCTGAAAGTCGCCACGCATGTGATCCTGGGCCTTCCCGGGGAGGGCAGGGAAGATTTCATAAAGACTGCAAAGGCCGTGAATGAGTCAGGAGCGGAAGCTGTGAAGATACACAATCTTCACATAACAGGCGGTACGGCCCTTGCGGATGATTATCTGTCCGGGACACTCACTGTGATGTCTGAGGAGAGAACGCTGGAAAGTACGGAACTCTTTTTAAGACATCTGAGGGAAGATATCATAATAGAAAGACTTATTTCAGAAACACCGTATCACAGGCTTCTGGCTCCCCGGGTATTCCCTGATAAATCAAAATTCTTGCGGCGGCTGGAAGAGAGGATGGAACGAAATGGATCAAGACAGGGTGACGCTCTTTAAAACTGCAGAGAGAATAAAGGAAGAACTTATAAAAGCATCGAGGGTCCTTCCTCAAGATGTGCAGGCGCTTATTGACAAAGTAAATCCTGAAGGTGGAAAGGCAGAGAGCGTGATGAATGCCATCCGCCAGAACCTCATTCAGGCAGAAAAGCAGAATCTTCCAATGTGCCAGGATACAGGTGCTTTCTGGTGTCTTGTAAGAATTGGGCGCTCATCTGATGCTTTGCTTGCAAATATAGAGAAAGCTGTTATCGAAGGGGCGAGGCTGGCTGCTGAGGAAGGTTATTTCCGCAAAAGCATTGTCAATGATCCTTATGGAGAGCGGAAAAACACGGGAACGAATCTCCCTCCTTTCATTTACTATGAGCTGGCAGATGGAGATGCTGTTGATGTTTCCTTCCTGATGAAAGGGTTTGGATCTGAGAACTGCTCTTCTTTAAGGATGCTCAATCCAACTGCAGGTGAAGATGGCGTCGTGAATGCCGTTGTTGAGATGATGAAGAGCGCTGGAGGAAAACCATGTCCTCCTGTGTTCCTTGGCGTTGGTGTCGGAGGAACGATGGACAGAGCTGCGTTTCTCTCAAAGAAGGCCTTTTTCGAGGAGACTGCAGATAGCGCGCTTTCTGAAAGAATTCTTGAGAAGGTGAATGAACTGAGAATCGGTCCAGGAGGACTGGGGGGCTTTCCTACGGCATTGTCAGTTTCCGTTCTGTCAGAGCCTACTCACATCGCAGGTCTTCCTGTTGCGCTTACTGTAAATTGCTGGGCGGAGAGAAAGTGCAGTATCAGGTTTGAGAGAGGGGAGATATGAAGAAAATAATGCTTCCGTATACAGAAGAGACCATTCTTTCGGTGCAGTCTGGGGATGATGTCCTTCTTTCCGGTACACTTTATGTCGGACGTGATCAGGTTCATAAAAGGCTTTACGATGCGATTGAAAATGGCTCTGACCTTCCTTTTCCGTTTGCAGGAAATGGTATTTACTATATGGGACCAAGTCCTGCCCCTGAAGGCTTTGCAATTGGAGCGGCGGGACCTACGACAAGTGCCAGGATGGATCCATTCTCTCCTCTTCTTATACGTTCAGGTCTTCGTCTCATGATAGGAAAAGGCCCGCGAAGCGAAGCTGTAAAAGAAGCCGTGAAGGAGTATCATGGTCTTTACCTGCAGGCGTATGGTGGCTGTGGGGCTCTCTATTCATCATGCATCAGAAAAGCTGAAGTCATTGCATACCCTGAACTAGGGCCTGAAGCCCTTCTCAGGCTTCAGATAGAGAATTTTCCAGCAATCTGTGTCATCGATTCAGAAGGTGCTCTTTTCCGTGGCTAGGCTCCTTCTCTTTCTTATTCCTCAGTCATTTTCCCTTCTGGGTTCTTCGATTGCGCAATTTGGAATCATATGGACGCTCACGCTTTCCTATTCATCCGGAAAGATTCTGCTCTTGGCATCCATTGCCGCATTCATTCCACAGATAGCTCTGATGATTCTCTCTGGGGTGCTTTCAGACAAAAGAAAACGCAAGCGGGTCATCATTCTTTCGGATTTGTTCTCTGCTCTCATTGCCTTGCTCTTCTCATTGAGCATCGGAGAAGGCATCAGCCTCTATCTCTGTCTTTTTGTTCTTGCCGCACGTTCTGCAGCCTCTGGATTGCAAACTCCCGCTGTCGAATCTGCGCTTCCACTTATTGCAGGGGCAGATAACCTGAAAAGAGCCAATGGCATGAAGGGGCTTTTGTCATCAGTTGTAATGCTTCTTTCTCCGGTACTTGCCGGAATTCTTCTGCCTTCTTTCGGGCTTTCTGGCCTGATGGTTCTCGATGCTGTCACAGCGTTGCTGGCAATTGTCATGCTGCTTCCTTTTTCCGTTCCGGAAAACCAGAAAAGGGAAAAGGCGATGCTTAGAGAAGGGTATACGTATGTCATCAGGGAAAAGCGAATCCTACGCCTGCTTGTCTTTCATTTCATAGCTCTTTTTCTCATAAGTCCAGGAGCTGCACTCACACCCCTTCTTGTATCAGTCTCTTTCTCTCCCTCTTCATCACTTCTCTCAATCTCTGAAAGCACATATAGCATTGGCATGATCCTTGGTGGATTATTTATATCATTCTCGCGTCGGCAGCCTTCCTCTCTTGCTTTTTTGCTGTCTATTTATGCCCTAATGCTTTTTGGTATGAGTTTCTGTCCGCTCTTTGCACTCTATGCGGTGATGAATGGTGTTATCGGGTTTGTATCCCCGCAGTACACTGCATTGATGAATTCTGAGATTCAGGGTCTTACAGAGGAGGCAAAGATGGGCCGTGTCATGTCCATCCTCTCTATTGTATCTGTCTCTGCAGTTCCTCTTGGCCTTTTAGTGATGGCTCCGCTTGCAGATACATTTTCCGTGAATGTGGTTTTTGCCGTTGCCGGCATTCTGACACTCATTCATGCCATTGTTTTTGCCATAAGGAGAGTAAGATGACGTTACTGCTCTTCATCTGGCAGTTTCCGCAGATAGTTGTTGGCTATATAGTAAAGCTTCTGTTTGCAGGAAGAATGCAGCGAAGGATCGGGAATGTGAGGATATACAGCTGGGCCTGGAGAAGTGGTGTGTCGCTTGGATGGTTCTGCTTTGTTCCTGAGAATGCACCTCTCAGGATGCTGTCACATGAATATGGGCACACGAGGCAGAGTCTCTACCTTGGTCCCTTGTATTTTATCGTTGTCGGAATTCCTTCATTTGTTTGGGCCTGCCTATATGGCATGAGAATCGTTTCCGGTGATTATTATCGCTTCTATACAGAGCGCTGGGCAGAGAAGCTCGGGGCTTCTTTCAGTTCTTCTTTGCATTTGCACTGATTGCAAACCAGAAAAGGGCGATTACAGAAAGCGCAATCAGTACAGGAATTGCTAGTGAATGCTCTGCAGCATGGTCAAAATAAATGAAGTTCTCGCGGAAAATCAGAGGACAGGCACAGAGCGCGATTCCTCCTCCGATGAGGAAGATAGAAGCAAGTCTCCTTACCGCATCGATTCCTTTCTTTCTGATTATGAAGCCTCCAACAGCTGCAAATGCAATTACCAGCACGTAAAAAAAGACAAGCATTCTTTCCTCCTTCTGAGATTATATTACAGAAAACGAATCATTGCTTGATACAAATTTATGGGAATGTCTGAAAAATGCAATTTAACGCATGTAATGCGTTTTTTTGTCTTTACTGGTGAAAATCTTTAGGGTATCTTTTTTCTTGGTGGGGGAGAAAGGGCGACTGGAATGCTGAAGAAAATCGCATTAGTGCTGTTTTCTGCTGTTCTTCTCGTTTCATGCAGCAGAGGGATTGCAGTGGCTGAAGAGGATAATGCTCTTCCTGAGATGACGGGTGATATATACAGGCTTGGAACACCCGAGAACATGAAAGAGGCTTTCAGCTATGTTTTCGGTTATATGCTGGCATCCTCTGCCGGTGTGTACGGAGAGTCTTTTGATTATCAGTATATGGCTCGTGGAGTCCTGGATTACAGCACAGGCTCTCCTCTTTATTCAAATAGCGAGATGTCCAGTATAGCTTCTGAATATCAGCGGATGGTAATGGCTGAGAATCAGCGTGATTTCAGCAAGAACAGTGAGAAGAATCTCGAAGAAGCTGAGGAATTCCTTGAAATAAACGGACAAAGGAGAGGGGTTGTTACAACCGATTCTGGTTTGCAGTATGAAGTCATGCATAAGGGTAATGGCCCCAGACCTGAAGAGGATTCAACCGTCACCGTGCATTATACGCTGACGCTTCTTGATGGAACTCTTGCAGACTCCTCATATGAAAGAAACACTCCGTCTGAATTTAATCTGCAGGATGTCATACCGGGTTTCAGGGAAGGTGTGCTTCTAATGAATGAAGGTTCCAGATACCGTTTATGGGTTCATCCATCGATTGGATATGGCGTCAATCCTCCTTCCGGAATAGGGCCGAATTCCCTTCTTATATTTGAAGTCCAGCTTCTCGATTCCGGAGTTGATGTTTAATCCTCAAGCAGTCTGACAAGCTCATCGTACGAAGAAACTGTCCAGGTGGCTTTATCTGACTGCTTACCGTCAAAGGATATGTAAACACTCTCAATGCCCGCATTCAGAGCTCCCTGGATATCGCTTGTGAGACTGTCTCCGATAACAATGCAGCTTTCCTTGTCCGTGCCGAGAGAGGTGAGGACATAGTCAAAAAACCTTTTGTCCGGCTTTGCATATCCGATTTCCTGGCTGATGAATATTTTCCTGAAGAACCTTGCAGTATCCGTTCTTCTGATACGTTCCCTCTGAATATTCGCAATACCATTGGTGATGAGACAGAGGAAATACTCTTTCTCAAGTCTTTCGAGAAGATCGATGGCTCCGTCTATCATGATGCCGGCTTCGCCTAGATACCTTGAATATGCAGAACCGACGAGATCTGGATCCTCATTACTGCCGATAGCTTTCAGGAATATATGGAAGCGTTCATTTTCCAGTTTCTCAAGTGTCATCTCTCCTTTTTCATACATTTCCCAGCATTTTCTGTTTCCTTCATGATAAACAGGGAGAAGATCTGCAGGAATTCCGAATTCCTCGAAGACCTTGCTCAGTGCCAGTTTCTCCGTGGCAGAGAAATCATAAAGGGTGTTATCTGCATCAAAAAGAAGGTATTTCTTGTTTTTCATATCTGTATTTTAGACAAAATCCATCTAGCAGGAACAGGGCTTTCCTTTTCCTGATTCTGTGATGATACTATAAATATATGAAGAAGTATCTGCCTCTGATGGTTTCCGGTCTGCTGATGATATTCATCGGCCTGTATATGATCATACGCCCGAATGGCTTTCTTACTGTTGTGATATCGGCATTCGGCATCTATCTTGTCATTGATGGGGTAAGGACGCTTTTTACAGCTTACAAGCTGAAAGACATCCTCGGCCGTTCAATTCGCAGCATTTCAATGGGAAAAGCGCTTCTGAACATGGTCCTGGGAATCCTTGTGATTATCATCGCAATTGCAGCCCCTTCCCTTATTCCCACAGTGCTTGTCTACATCATTGCTGCTGCATTTTTCATCACGGGCTGTGTCGATTCAGCTGATTTGATTTTCCTCTCCAGAACAGGTATTCCTGCACCGGGACTTGGACTTGAGACAGTTCTTTCGTTTGTCTTTGCGATAATCCTCTTCCTGTTCCCGAACTTCCTTACAGGTATTGTGATGACACTCTTCGCGGCAATTCTCTTTGCCTCTGGCGCGATGATGATTTATGGAGCCATAAGCTCCTCAATCTATTCCAGGCGCCTGAGAAAACAACTTGATTTGAAGTGAGAGGGCCTTTTCCTGTTGACTATGCTTTTTCCATAATGTACGGTTTTACTATGGAAAGAAAGATTACACACATCCATCATCATTGCGTTTTTGCTTCATGACAACGCCATGATGGTCTTTTGTGTATCAGGCCTCCCATTGGCGGGAGGTTTTTTTATTTCCAAGGAGGAGTATGGAAAGGACAATCAGTATTGCCGTTCAGAAAAGCGGCAGGCTTTCTGAAAAGAGCCTGGATTTGATTAAGGCCTGTGGTATTGATTTCAGTGCAGATAGCAGGGTACTGAAAGCAACTGCCTCGGGATTTCCTCTCTCATTTCTGTTCGTCCGTGATGATGATATCCCGCAGTATGTCGCAGACGGTGTTGCGGATATCGGTATTGTGGGCCGTAATGAGTATGATGAAAGTGGTATGGAGCTAGATGTCGTAAGAGACCTTGGCTTTGCTTCCTGTCGCCTTTCAATAGCTGTTCCTCGTGGTTTTGATTATCATGGACTCAAATCGTTGGAAGGCAAACGTATTGCAACATCCTATCCGCGTATACTCAGCCGAATTCTGACTGAAAACAATGTCTCTGCAACTCCTGTTGTTGTCTCCGGGTCCGTGGAAATCACGGTGGATGTGGGTATTGCAGATGCAATTGCTGATCTCGTTTCCACTGGAACTACACTGAAAATGAATGGACTTGAGGAAGCAGAGTGCATCTACCGCTCTTCTGCGATCATGATTGCAAATCCTGATCTTGATGACGAGAAGCGCGCTCTTCTCACACGCCTTCTTGAACGTATTGATGCTGTTATGATGGCACGGCACAAGAAGTATATCCTTTTCAATCTCCCTGAGGACAAGCTTGATGAAGCTGCTGCTGTCATCGGTGGCATGAAGAGTCCGACAGTGACTCCGCTGATGGATAAAGGCTGGGTGTCTGTGCAGTCTGCAGTGGATGAGAGCCGGTTCTGGGCTGTTTTTGAACGACTGAGGGCCTTAGGTGCAGAAGGTATACTTGTTATGAATATCGAGAAAATGACGGAGTGAGTATGTATCTGGAGTTCAGGGATTCTGAAAACCTGTCCTTCTCCCGTCCCTCCGATGGTGTTGAAGGACTTACGGAAAGTGTAAAAAGTATAATTGATGATGTCAGAAAGCGGGGCGATGCCGCGCTCTATGACTATGCCCTTCGGTTTGATTCGTCCCGTCTTGATTCACTTTACGTTTCAGATGAGGAGTTTGAAGAGGCTGAGAAAGCTGTTTCTCCAGAATTGAAGGCTGCTATAGCTCATGCTGCACAAAACATAAGGAAATTCCATGAGGCTGAGATGCCTGAAGGTGAGAATGTGGAGACGGAGAGCGGGGTGAGATGCTGGCGGAAAATCGTACCTCTTTCCCGTGTCGGGCTATATGTTCCAGGCGGTACTGCTCCTTTATTCTCCACTGTCTTGATGCTGGCAATTCCTGCATCTGTTGCAGAATGCAGGGAAATTGTTCTGGCAACACCTGCTAAGAATGGAGCCCTCTCGCCTGCAATTCTGTATGCAGCAAGAATCTCAGGCGTGAGGAGAGTCCTGAAAGTTGGTGGCGCTCAGGCTATTGCCGCGATGGCATATGGCACGGAAAGCGTGCCCCGATGTGATAAGCTTTTCGGTCCGGGAAACAGCTATGTGACGGAGGCAAAAAGACAGGTTTCCTCCGATACTGCAATAGATATGCTGGCAGGTCCTTCGGAAGTACTTGTTGCCGTTGATTCATCCTCATGCCCTGAATTTGCAGCATCTGATCTTCTCTCCCAGGCAGAACATGGCAAAGACAGCCAGGTCGTTCTTGTCATAAGAAGTGGAGACAGAAAAGAGGCGGAGCGGATATATCTCGATATTGAGAACGCAATTGGCAAGGAGCTCGATAAACTCGGTCGCCATGAGTATATGCTTCCTTCTCTTTCTCATTCATTTGCAGTGCCCGTCTATTCCGATGAGGATCTTATAAGCATCATTAATGAATATGCTCCTGAGCATCTTATAATTTCAACGGAGAATCCAGGCAAGATACTTGAAGGAGTGGAGAATGCAGGTTCCGTATTCCTTGGCAGGTGGACTCCGGAATCTGCCGGAGACTATGCTTCTGGAACAAACCATACACTCCCGACATCCGGATGGGCTCGTTCCTCTTCAGGGGTATCAGTGGATTCTTTTATCAAGAAAATCACTGTACAGGAAATTTCCAGAGACGGCCTTGAAAAACTTGGTTCGACAATCATAGCACTATCTGAGGCCGAGGGGCTGAATGCCCACAGCTATGCTGTGAAAGTGAGGCTTGGTTATGATAACTGAACTATTTAATCCATGGATCAGGGATCTTGTACCATATAGCTCAGCGCGCAGCGAATACTCAGGTTCCGCTTCCGTCTTTCTTGATGCGAATGAAAGCTGGGATGGGGGAAATGGAGGCATCAACAGGTATCCGGATCCTTTCATGAGAAAACTGCGGAGTGAAATGGAACGTGTTATGAAAATTCCATTCTCAATGAGCGCTATCGGAAATGGTTCTGATGAGATTATTGACATGCTTATCCGCATGTTCTGTGCCCCCGGACACGATTCTGTAATGATTGAACGTCCTACATATGGTACATATTCGGTCTTCGCGCATACTTCCAATGTATCTGTTGTCGATGTTCCTCTGACACCGTCTCTTGAACTCGACAAAGAAGCAATGTTTCGTGCAATCGGAGAGGAAAATCCGAAGATCGTATTCATCTGTTCTCCTAATAATCCGACGGGACGGGTCTATCCGATAGAGACGATTCTTGAAATTGCAGAATTCAACAAAGGCATTACTGTCGTAGATGAAGCATATGCAGATTTTGCCAGAAATTTTGAGAGTGCGATTCCCTTCATCATGGAAAACCCAAGGATCATTGTCATGCGCACATTCTCCAAAGCCTATGGAAAAGCAGGAGCAAGACTTGGAATTCTGGTATCTCATCCGGAGATACAGCGTGTGTTCATGAAAGCTAAGCCGCCATACAACGTCTCCCTCTGCTCTCAGCAAGAGGGACTGGATGCCCTGCTTCATGCAGATGCTGTCAGAAAACGCGTTGAGGAAACGATTTCCAGACGAACGGAATTCTCTGCATTCCTTTCCTCTCTGAGCTATGTTGAGACCGTATTCCCTTCTGAGGCTAATTTCATACTCATCCGTGTGCCTGATGTCGCGTCTTTATATGATTATCTTCTTTCAAATGGAATTGTTGTTCGCAATCGTTCTAATGACCCTCTTCTTGAGAATACGATCAGAATTACGATAGGCTCTGAAAGTGAAATGAATGCTTTAAAGGAGGCATTGAATGCCTGGAATGGATAGGAAGAAAGTGCTTTTCATCGACCGGGATGGTGTAATTGTCAAGGAACGGCAGGTGGATACATATGAAAGCATTGAATATATTCCCCATGTTTTCGAGGCCTTGAGAGAGATCTCAAAACGTACGGATTTCTCTCTTGTTATGGTTTCAAACCAGGATGGGGTTGGTACCAGAAGTTTTACATATGAAGGTTTTTCCGGACCTGCTGAGCGTATCTTCTCCACACTCAGGGGAGAGGGAATCGTTTTCGATGACATCAATATTGATCTGTCCTTCCCCGAAGATGGTCTTTCGACACGAAAGCCTGGAACGGGAATGATAGACCGTTATCGGGAGCTTCCATATGATATGGAATCGTCATTCATGATAGGAGACAGGCTCACGGATATGATGCTTGCATCGTCAATGGGCTGCAGGGGCTTTCTGCTTGATTCCTCTCTGACCGTTCCCGATGAATTGAAGTCCACAGTAGCATTGCAGACTTCTTCCTGGCTGGATATCGCGGCATATCTTGTTGATGATGGATCTCTCTGCCATCGCACTGCTGAGATCAGGCGAAGGACAAATGAGACCGACATCATCCTGAGTATTGATCTGGATGGAACAGGCGAAGGATGCTTTGAAACCGGAATTGGATTTTTTGACCATATGCTTTCGCAGATAGTGCGTCATTCACGTTTTGATATAAACGGAAGATGCAAAGGCGATACTTTCGTGGATGAGCACCACAGCGCAGAAGATACGGCGCTTGTACTTGGAGAAGCCGTGAGGAAAGCCCTTGGTGATAAACGCGGGATTGAACGCTATGGGTATGAAATAGTTATGATGGATGATGTCGTTGCAACCGTTGCTCTGGATTTTTCAGGACGTCCTGAGCTTATGTGGGATGTCGATTTCACCATGGAATATATCGGTGATTTCCCCTCTGAACTCATCCGGCATTTCTTCCGCTCTTTCACCTCTGCATCTCTTTGCAATATAAGCGTGAGTGCAACGAAAGGAGGAAACAGCCACCATACTGCTGAAGCAGTTTTCAAGGCTTTCGCGCGGGCCATGAGGAAGGCTGTTCGCCGTATTCCTGGAGATACCAGGGTCGTTAGTACAAAGGGCATATTATGATAGCAGTCATCCGTTACAATGCTGGTAATGTCCAGTCGGTGATGAACACGCTCTCTCGCTTTGGCGCTAAAGCTGTTCTTACAGATGATCCTGATGTGATAAGAGATGCAGATAAGGTCATTTTCCCCGGTGTTGGTGAAGCTGGTTCTGCAATGCGGTATCTGAACGGGCATGGCCTTTCTGCTTTAATCCGTTCTCTTAAGCAGCCGTTTCTTGGAATCTGTCTCGGCATGCAGTTGATGTGTTCTTTCTCAGAAGAAGGAAACACTGAGTGTCTTGGTATTTTCCCAGAGACCATACACCAGTTCCCCAAAGGCCAGGGCTTCAAGGTTCCCCATATGGGATGGAACACGATTTCTAATCTCTCCAGCCCACTTTTTACAGGATTAGAGAATGAGTCATATGTTTATTTTGTACATTCCTTCTATGTACCGCTTTCTTCATACACAACAGCTGAGACAGAGTATGGAGGCATAAAATTCACTTCAGCACTTTCACGTGGAAATTTCCATGGAGTTCAGTTCCATCCTGAAAAGAGCGGAGATTGTGGTATGGAGATAATCCGTGCCTTCCTGGAGGATTTATGAGAGTCATTCCTGCAATGGATATCATAGATGGTTCTCCTGTTCGCCTTGCCGCAGGAGATTATGAGTGCAAAACATCCTATTCAGTCTCTGCTCTGGATGTTGCCAGACGATTCGAAGATGCAGGACTTGAGTATCTTCATCTTGTTGATCTTGATGCTGCAATAGGAAAAGGCAGCAACCTAAAAATCCTCGAGCGTATAGCCACCTCTACATCTCTCACTGTGGATTTCGGTGGGGGAATCAGGAAAGAAGAGGATGTGAGAAGGGCTTTTGATTCAGGGGCTGCGAAAGTGAATATCGGTTCTGCTGCGGTGAAGAATCCTCAAGCTGTAATTGACTGGGGAAGAAAGTATCCCCATCGCATAATTCTTTCATCCGATGCAAGAAATGGACGTATAGCAGTCTCTGGATGGACAGAAAACACGGACATTGAAGTCGAGAGCTTTATTGGAAGTTTCCTTAACAATGGTATAAATGAGGCGGTTGTTACTGATATTTCCAAGGATGGCATGCTTTCTGGGCCATCATTTTCGTTGTATCAGAGTCTGCTTGAAAAATTGCCCGGCCTCATTCTGATTGCTTCTGGAGGTGTTTCTTCCTTTGAAGATCTCGTAAAACTCAATTCCATAGGAGTCGATGGAGTGATAGTTGGTAAGGCTTATTATGAGGGGCTGATAACCATCGAAAAACTAAAGGAGGCTGCATGCTTGCAAAAAGGATAATTCCATGTCTTGACGTGAAAGACGGAAGGACCGTGAAAGGTGTCAACTTTGTGTCTCTTCGCGATGCCGGTTCTGCCGTGGAGCTTGCATCCTATTATTCTGAACACGGGGCTGATGAACTTGTTCTTCTCGATATAACAGCAACTGTTGAGAACCGGGATACGATGGCAGAACTCGTAAAGGATGTTGCAAGGAAAATTTCCATTCCTCTTACAGTTGGCGGTGGAATCAGGAAGGAAGAAGATGTCGAGAGGATGCTCTCTGCTGGAGCGGACAAGGTCTCTGTGAATTCTGCGGCAATCAGGAATCCTTCTCTTATTGATACCCTTGCACGCCGTTTTGGTTCTCAGTGCGTGGTTCTTGCGCTCGATGCAAAAGCCCGTGATGGATTTCCATCGGGGTACGAGGCTGTTGTCGATGGCGGAAGGACACCTACAGGGCTGGATGCGCTTTCATGGGCCAGAGAGGCTGCGGAAAGAGGCGCGGGAGAAATCCTTTTGACATCTATGGATAACGATGGTGTGAAAAATGGCTTTGCTGTTGACTTAACCCGGATAATCAGCAGTAATATTGATATTCCTGTTATAGCTTCTGGTGGGGCGGGGAAAATGGATGACTTCAGAGCCGTCTTTGAAGATGGCATGGCAGATGCTGCTCTTGCCGCATCTGTTTTCCATTTCCATGAGATAGATATACCGGAACTCAAAGACTATCTTAGACAGTGCGGTATACCTGTCAGGTAGAGGTGAAGATTATGACTATTGATTTTGAAAAAGGTGGCGGGCTTGTTCCTGCTATTGTTCAGGACGCAGTGACAAGAAAGATCCTGATGCTTGGATATATGAATGAAGAGGCATACAAGCTCACACTTGACCGAGGTCTTGTTACGTTCTTCTCCAGATCACGTGGCCGCATATGGACAAAGGGAGAGACGAGCGGAAATTTCCTGCAGGTTCGCGAGATTCTTGCCGACTGTGATGGAGATACTCTCCTTGTCAAGGCAATTCCTTCCGGTCCTGTTTGTCACACTGGTGCAGATACCTGTTTTGGAGAGGATAACAAGCCTACAGAGGTATCATCTCCAGAGTTCCTTTTCTATCTTGAATCAGTCATCCGTGACAGAATGACAAACCCAGTTGAGGGATCATATACCAACCATCTCTTCTCACGTGGTCTTAATAGAATCGCGCAAAAAGTCGGTGAGGAAGCTGTGGAACTTGTGATTGCATCCAAAGATGATGACAAGGATCAGTTCCTTGGTGAATGTGCGGACTTAATGTATCATTTCCTGGTGCTCCTCGCACAGAAGGATGCAACGCTTTCAGAAGTCATAGATGTTCTCAAGGAAAGGCATTCCCGCTGATGTCGACTCTCCTTGAGGCGCTGGAATCCTTTTCTGATCTTGAGGATCTGGAAGACAGAGGTGGACTTTATAATGAAAGGAATTTTGATGAGATTGTCATCCGGAATTCCATTTTTGTTTCTTCATCATTTTCTTCCACATCATTTGCCAATGCCGTCATTACGGATGTAACGTTTGATTCCTGTGATTTCACGAATGCTGACTTCTCCTCGTCTTCTTTCTTGAGGGTGAAATTCAAGGACTGCAAGCTGACAGGTTCTCTTTTTCTTGCTGCAAGATTGAGAAAAGTGGAGATCAGCAATGCTGTGGCATTTTATGCCTCTTTCGATTCAGCTTCTCTCGAAAACTGCGTGTTTTCCTTTTCAGATTTCCATGATTCATCCTTTTCAGCTGTGAGACACAGCTCTCTTTCAATAACATCATCCAATCTGACAAGAACCTCAATGAGGGGAACTCCTTTCCGTGGCATATCGTTTGGTGGAAGTTCAATGGAAGGAATTTCCCTTTCTGAAGACCTGAAAGAACTGAAAGGCGCAACTATTGATATCGAACAGGCTCTGGATATTATCAGAACCAAAGGTGTTGATATAGTTGCATATTAATAATTCCTAACTTGGTATATTTTATTTCTTTATATTGATAAATAAACTGTCAGAAAAGTTTGTTTTCCTTATCCGTCATGAGGACTACAATAGTACTAGGAGTTAATTATGAAAGTATTAGTCTTAGGTGGAGTCGCAGCGGGAACAAAGGCGGCCGCAAAACTTAAAAGAGAAAGCAGGGATATCGATGTAAGAATTCTCACAAAAGGCAGGGATATCTCATATGCGGGCTGTGGGCTCCCTTATTTCATCGGAGAGATTATTCCCGATAGAAGTGATTTAATAGTTAACACTCCTGAGAAGTTCTCTTCCCTCACTGGTGTGGAGGTTGTTACGGGTGCAGAAGTCACAGCTGTTGATTTTCCATCAAAGACAGTGACGTATACCCGGGATGGAAATGAAGAGAAGGAGGGCTATGACAGGCTTATCATAGCAACTGGGGCAGAAAGCATTGTTCCCCCGGTCCCTGGTGTGGATCTCAAAGGTGTTTTTACTGTAAGGACTCCAGATGATGCTGAAAAGATAAAGGAATACGCAAAGAGGGAAGATGTCAGGAAAGCTGTGATTGCCGGTGCTGGCTTCATTGGCCTTGAGATAGCTGAGAACCTCAAGAAAGAAGGTCTGGATATCACCATTATCGATATGGCAAGCAACATCATGCCAAATGCATTTGATGATGAAATGGCTTCCTGGGCGAGAAAGCAGCTGGAGAATGCCGGTATCAGAGTACTTACATCGCTGAGGCTTGAGGCGATAAACGGTGATGAAAAGGCTGTAAGCATAACAACAGATAAAGCAGAGATTCAGGCAGATATGGTTATCCTTGCCCTCGGTGTCAGACCATCGACCTCATTCCTTAAAAACACATCTATCGAAATGGAGAAGGGTGCTATTCTTGTTGGTCCTGATATGAAGACAAGCGTTGAGGATGTTTATGCTGCGGGAGACTGTGCTTTGGTGACAAACCGCATAACAGGTAAACGCATGTATTCTGCAATGGGTTCCACTGCAAATATCACCGCACGTATTCTTGCTGAAAACATAGCAGGAAAGGCTGCATCCTATCCAGGTGCGGCAGGTACTGGTGTTGTCAAGCTGCTTGATAACCTCAATGCAGGAAGGACTGGACTGACAGAGGAAGCTGCTAAGAAAGAAGGATATGAGACAGTCACTGCGCTTGCTATCACTGATGATAAGGCTCATTACTATGAAGGATCCTCTTTCTTCATCATGAAAATGGTTGCAGAGAAGAAGACACATAGGATTCTCGGCTTCCAGGTACTTGGCAGCGGTAATGTTGACAAGATGACGGATATCGCGGTGATTGCCGTTTCCAGAGGGATGAAAGTCGAGGATTTCGATGCCCTTGATTTTTCCTATGCGCCTCCTTTCTCGACAGCAATCTCGCCGTTTGTCCAGCTCTGCTATATTCTTGAGAATAAGATTCTCGGAGAATTCGAGACAATGACACCTGCAGAGTATTCAGCAACAAAGGCCAAAGGCTACAAGGTTATTGATGTGCTTCCTGAAAAGACTATTCCCGGTGCGACGTGGGTTGATCTTGGCAAGGTTAAAGGTCCGATTGCTGGACTTGATAAGACTGATAAGCTTCTCCTTGTCTGTGCCAGAGGAAAGCGTGGATATTTCCTGCAGAACAGGCTCAAGTATTATGGTTATACCAATACCAAGGTCCTTGAAGGCGGTTTGACTTTCAATGATGTCCGTGTCGATTTCGGTTCTGTTATCCCTGCTGATGAAGTGAAGAGGGTCAAAGGTCTTGGTTGTCTTCAGGACAAGCGTCAGCCCGATCATTTCAATGTTCGTGTGATTACACGCAATGGAAAGATAACGGCAGAAGAGCAGATGGCCATTGCAGAGGCTGCAACCAGGTTTGGATCTGGAGAGGTCACAATGACTACACGCCTGACACTTGAGATCCAGGGGGTGCCATACGGTAATATTGATCCGATAATTGCATTCCTCAAGGAAAGAAATCTCGATACCGGTGGAACAGGCAGCAAGGTACGTCCTGTTGTCTCCTGCAAGGGAACAACATGTCAGTATGGTCTTATCGACACATTTGATCTTTCTGAGAAGCTGCATACGATTTTCTACGAAGGATGGCATGGTGTATCGCTTCCTCACAAATTCAAGATAGCTGTCGGAGGCTGCCCGAATAACTGCGTAAAGCCGAGTCTCAATGATATCGGTATCGTAGGACAGCGGCTGATTGATTTTGATTATGATAAATGCCGCGGCTGCAAAGTTTGCCAGGTTGAGAACAGCTGCCCGATAAAGATAGCTCATCTCGAGAGTGGAAAGCTTGTTGTCAGAGACAGCGAATGCAATCATTGCGGAAGATGTCTTGATAAGTGTCCGTTCGGAGTCACAGTCCGTTATACAACGGGTTATGCAATTTACGTTGGCGGACGCTGGGGCAAGAAAGTTGAGATGGGTAAGAGACTTTCCAGAGTGCTCAGGAGCGAGGATGAGGTGATCAGGACTGTTGAGAATGCAATCCTTCTTTTTCGCGATGAAGGCATCAGCGGTGAACGCTTTGCCGATACTGTCAACCGTCTGGGACTGGAGTACGTGGAGGACAAGCTCTTTTCGTCCAAGATTGACAAGGAAGCTGTCCTGAAGAAGAATGTGATTGGCGGGGCTACCTGCTGAATCGAATCCAGGATTTGCCAGACTTCATAGAAAGGAAAGGGCCTTGAAACAATCCTGATTCCCTATGGATGGAATCATATGTTTAGAAGGCTCTTTCTTTTTTCATCTCTTTTTCTTTGTCTTATCATGCCGGTTTTTGCAATGCGGACGGCCTGTCTCAATTCATCCCTTGCTGATTTGTGGAGTCTTGCTGGCGGAAGTGTGGATATTACCGTGCAGGAGGCTGTTGACAGAGGTTTTGCCGATGAGGATGCAATCATCGTCGATTCTGCATCTGGAAGGAATATCAACACGGAAATACTTGTCAGCGCAGAGCCGGATCTTGTCATAGGATCGGTGGATACAGCAAGTCATTTACGTTTGAAAGGTCTTCTTGATAATGCCGGAATCAGGATGATTTTGTTGCAGCTTGACTCCTTTGATGATTTCCTTGCATCTTTTAGGACTCTTACGGATATCACGGGAAGAAAAGATCTGTATATGAAGTATGGAGAGAATCAGAAGAGGGAGATAGAGGAAATAATAAAAGAAGCTTGTCAGATTCCAGAAGCTCCAAGAATCATTTTCGTACGTGCAGGCAGCGCTTTTTCTTCTGTAAGGGCAAAGAGGGCGGATGACCATTTTGCAGCAGAAATCATCGAGGATCTGGGGGCAGTAAACGTTGCGGACGAATTTGATGCTTTGACTGATACCCTGTCTTTGGAAGCTCTGCTTACCGCAGATATCGATAAGATACTTGTCGTTCCTCAGGGCAATGCGGATGCAAGCATTGCATATGTCAGATCGCTGTTCTCAAATCCTGGATGGAAGGATATAAAAGCTGTGAAAGAAGGTTCTGTCTATTTCCTTGATAAAAACCTCTTTCATTTTAAACCATGTGGAAGGTGGGCGGAGGCATATCGTGTAATGAAAGAGGTCCTCTATGGATAATCCCTTCGGATTCAAGCACATGGTAGCACTCCTTGTCCTGGTACTCTGCATCGTGTTTTTCTCTTCGCTTCTCATTGGCAGTACCAGGCTTGATATCAGAAACATTCTTGTCCCGGGAAGCGTTGATAGCATCATTTTCTTATCAATCCGGTTGCCAAGAACTGTTGCTGCAATTCTTGCAGGCATTGCATTTTCACTCTCTGGACTTCTTGTTCAGTCGGCTTCAGGAAATGATCTTGCAAGCCCGAATATCATTGGAATGAATTCCGGTGCTGGCTTTGCCGTTCTTGTTTTTCTCGCTTTCTTTCCGCATCTTTTTGGTTTGCTGCCATTAGTCGCCTTCATTGGCGGTATCGCCGCAGTTTCCCTTGTTTTCCTTATTTCTTCCCTTGTGGGACGCTATGATTCATCTGGCTCTCTGATTCTTGCAGGAATAGCCGTAAATGCGCTTTTCAATGCCTTCATCAGTGCTCTTTCTTCTCTTAACCCCGATGTTCTGAGTTCGTATAGTGCTTTTTCAATCGGAGGATTTTCCTCAGTACAGAGCAGTCAGCTTTATGTACCAGGTGCTGTGATAATAATCACTGCAAGTGCTTGTTTTTTCATGGCAGAGCAGATGAATATCCTGAAACTTGGAGATGAGATAGCATCCTCTATGGGATATTGTCCCAGATATATCAGAATCGTTCTTGTAGCGCTCTCTGCTCTTCTTGCATCGAGTGCTGTGACATTCTCTGGACTGCTTGGTTTTGTCGGTCTTGTGACACCGCATCTCGCTTCTCTGTTATCTGGAGGAGAGAGCAGGAAGACGATGGTTATGACAATTATTTCAGGACCACTTCTGGTTCTTCTTGCAGACCTTTTATCGCGTACGATCATTATGCCTAGCGAACTTCCTGCAGGAGTTTTCATGGCGATTATCGGGGTTCCTTTCTTCATTTTCCTTCTTATAAGGAGGGCAAGACGATGGTAGAAGTAAGGAATCTTTCTTTGGAAATGAAACAGAAAACACTTCTTGATGATCTTTCATTCACATTGGAAAGAGGCAGGATTTACGCGCTGTTAGGAGAAAACGGCAGCGGCAAGACAACCCTGATAAGAACACTTTCCTCATTTTATTCAGAATACAAAGGATCTGTGATGTTTGATGGAAAAGAACTCAGAGCAGCAGGACGAAAAGAGCGTGCATCATTTCATGCCGTCCTTCCTCAGTATCTGCCTCAGCTGAGAATGCATGTTTCAGATTTTCTTTCCATGTATCCTGAAGCTTCTCGGTATCTCAATGCTCTGGGGCTTTCAGAACTGATGAAAGAGAAGATGAACACGCTATCGGGAGGGGAGAGGCAGATGGTTTTTCTTTCTCTGGTTCTTGCACAGGATTCCATTCTGTACTCCTTTGATGAGCCTGAGGCCTCTCTGGATGCGAACTACCGCAATAAGATGGAGAACGTGATAAAAAGCCTTAAGGAAGAAGGAAAAACCGTCCTTGTCTCACTTCATGACATAAGTAAAGCTGTTGAAATAGCAGATTCCTTCCTTGTCCTGCAGCATGGTAGGCTGGTATTCAGCGGTTCATGTGAAGACTTCCTTGAAAAATGTATTTATAAATCATTGTTCGGTCTTGAACGTGGTGATTTCAGAGATTGTAACGGAAAGTTTCATATTGCATTTTTCTAGAAATCAGATAATGCCCTGAAATGATCTTTGAAGATCTCTGAAAAACCATATGACAGCTCCAGGAGACTTTTTTCTATTAGCATTACCTCTTTTCCGCTGCTTTCAAGGAAAGGAATTACTTTTTTTCTTATATCTTCTTTAGCGTGATGTCCGAATACAAGGAGAAACGGCACGATGACTATTTTCTCATTTTCTGGAAGCCGGGAGATTGTATAATTCTCCGGCCCCATCAGAAACGTGATGCTTATATCACTCCGAAGATGAGATGCCAGTTTTTCATATTCTTTCACTTTTCTCTCCCTCTGGCCATGTGCAATGAGGAGATATGATGTATTTTCTTTTCTTACGAGTGCTCTATCGAGGACGATGGCAATTCTCTTCGCATCATGCTCCGAACTCAGGAGTGGCTCGCCCGTGTGTTTTCCATAAGAAAGAATTCTCTCATATTCCGATCCTTTCTGAACAAGCAGTGGCATGATTGATACCGATTTCGAAGCATTCATTGACAGTTCTTTTTCGATACTATGTTCCTTTGAAGAAAGGTATGCAGTACTTACAGAACATGTTGAGATTTCCTTTAAAGTCTTTTCCAGATTGCTTATGCTCTCTGCCGCAATTCTGTCCGATGTACCGAAACTGGCAATTATTACATGTTCTTCCATAATGAAACCGTAAATTATTGTGTTGCAAAACACAAGGTGGAGTAAATGAAGTGAATTATTTCATAATAACCCATGTTCAAGAAAAGAGTAGTATTTATCATCAGTGAACACTATATGATCAAGAACACGGATACCCAGAAGTTCCCCACACTTGACCAGCCTCACAGTTATATCCTTGTCATCCTGTGATGGTTCAATATTTCCCGATGGATGGTTATGTGCAATGGCAATTGCTGCTGCTCTCATTTTCAACGGATCTGAGAATACTTCCCTTGGGTGAACTATTGTCCTGTTCAGGAGTCCCACTGTCGCAACAATTGTTCCTATTACTTCGTGTGCTCCATTAAGAGCAACTACTATTAATGACTCTTGCGACCTAGAGGAAAAATGCCTTATTTCTGCAAATATATCATTTGGAGTGGAAATTGTTCGCCCCTTTCCTCTGACTCTTCGTCGACCAAGTTCCAATGCCGCTTCAATTGCAGCTGCCTTTGCTTTTCCTATTCCTGGTATAAGCATTATTTCCTCCCTGCTTAAATCCGGATTCGCATCTAGTTTTTTCAGTAAGTCATCAGCAATTTCATTGACAGCCCTAGAGGAATTTCCGGATCCGATTATCAGCATCAGAAGCTCTTCGTCGCGCATAGCTTTCGCTCCCAGCCGCTCAATCCGTTCGCGCGGTCTTTCTGTAAATGGAATTTCCTTGAAAACCGTGTATTCAGGTGCAAGATTGTATTTCTTCATACTCTGAATACATCGGTATCGATGTGTTTTGTCAGCTTTTGATGTAAAATTGAAATATGCGGAGATACAGAATAGGGGAGATAGCTTCTCTTAGCTCACTTACTGAAAGGACGATAAGATATTACGAAGAACAGGGACTTATTAAAGCTAGGCGTTCCGAAGGCGGACAGCGGTGGTATACCGATGAAGATCTCGTTTATCTGAAGAGAATCATCGAACTCAAGGGCCTTGGATTTTCCCTTCAGGAAATAAGGCAGATTTTTGAGATGAAGGATGCTGATAGATCCGGCAATCGCAGAAGAGAAGCCCTCCTTGCTGTGTACAGGAAAAAATATCAGGAGGATATCTCCAGACTTGAGGCTCTGCAGAAGCATATCGATGAGCTTGAATGGCATATCCATCAGTTGGAGAAAGCTGAGGATGGATTTACCGAATGTCCAGGCGCACTCTGTGCTTCCTGTCAGTACAGAGCGCGTTGCACATTCTTCCGTTCACAATGACAAGAGCCAGTCTCCAAGTGAAAGAGAGAGGTTTATCACATCTCCAGAGAATGACTGTGGAAGATGACGTTGAAAATACATGCACTCATAATTCAGGTAACCGCTATAGCTCTCCTTGAATGCCTTTATCACATCTTCCCATGCTATTGTGCCAAAACCAGGGAGCAGATGCTGGTCTTCTTTTCCGTTGTTGTCTGCAATATGAGTCCCGATAAGCAAATCTCCGGTCTTTTTTATGAAACTGGGGATATCCTCACCTGCAATATGAGCATGTCCTGTATCCAGACAGATACCGGTAAATGGCTGCAGTTCATTTGCAATAGTTATGAGGCTGTCAGCATCCCATATCTCTTCCCTTGTCTCCATGTTCTCAATGGCGATGCGTATTGGTTTTTCCTGTTTTTCTATCAGAGATGAAAAATAGCGCACATTCTCGTCAATGCTGCCTTTTATCGGATGCACGACAATATGTGGAATTTCCAGTTCTGCAGCCCATTTCATTGCTTTTATGACAGAATCATCAGAGGCTTTTCTTTCCGAAGGAGGAAGGCTTAGGTAATCTTTTGGATATGGGGCATGTGCCTGGATATACTCGAGTCCGAATTCCTTTTTTTGTTTTCCGAGTTTTTCGATATAGTTTTCTGCATCCTCGGTATTGAGAATTGAGTATGGATTCATCATCTCACAGAAATTCAGATCAAGGACCTTGTACCCGGCCTTTGCATACAATGGAATGAGTTTGTCCATTGTCCTTTTCCCATCACGGGAAAAGGCAACGAGATTAGTGTTAGTTGATATTCTGTGCTGCATAGTCATCAAGAGCTTTCTGTACAGTTAGCGCCATGTCATGGACTGCGTCTGCAATTGGTTTGTTGTTTTCTGTGACATTGCGTATCTCTGTCTGGAATGAGTAGTAAATCTGGTAGGCAGAAGGAAGCCAGACTCCAGTCACTTTCGGATTGGAGGCTTTTGTCTGATCCATTGCAACCTTGAACTGTGGATTGGAATCAAGGAAGGCAATGTATTCAGGATTGTTCTCAAGAGATGTGTTTACAGGTATGTAACCGGTCTTTTCCGCCCATTCAAGCTGTGTCTCTGCAGAAGTAAGATACTCAAGTACCGTCTTTACTTTCTCATTATCAGAGAATGCGAACATCGCTCCTCCTCCGATATTGACACCTCCTGTCGCCTCTTCATCTGTTTTTGGAACGAAAGCTGTTCCTGCTTCAAAACGTCCTCCGACTGTATTCATGACAGTTGAAAGGTTAGAAGAAGATGCAAGCATTGAGGCGGTCCTTCCTGCTGCAAACTCCGTGCTCACCCCGGATGTGATATTGTTAAGATACCCTGTATCGTAGAGCTTTTTCCATTTCTCCAGAAATGCGGCAAATGTTCC
>CALXYN010000021.1 GCA_944392975.1 uncultured Spirochaetaceae bacterium
TTTAATTCTCTCTTCCAGTGCGTACATCTATTCATCTTTCCTTTATTTCTAGGTCCAAGGTTTTGTCCGCACCTCCAGTTGGGGATTTCCTCTTGATAAAACACACGGATGAGTTAAGTATGGGGACTACAAAGAGGAACTCCTCAGAATTGAATCGGCTGATTTCAGAAGCTGGCCTGAAGGTACTCCTGAGCATATCTTCGGTGATGTGTGACGGGGAGGCGGGGTAGGTACTCCGCCCTCTCAATCTCCGACAAATTCCATTAATTTCACACTATTTGGCAAAACTCGATACAATTGGGCGAAATTCAGAGAGGGGTGGCTAAAATTTCTGGAGAAATACAGAAATTCCAAAGAGTTGCTTCAAAATCGTCAGTCCAAAAGCTGTTTTGGCATCACGTCGGGCGTTCAATTCGCAACAACTTGTCCTATTAATTCTTTAAAGATAATAAAATAAGGAGCGGCTTCTTGAGATACCGCTCCTCTTTTTGTAAGAAAAGGCTTTGTATTACCCCTTATGTCTTAAGATGGGCGCGAGCAGGATCGAACTGCTGACCCCTACCGTGTGAAGGTAATGCTCTCCCGCTGAGCTACGCGCCCGGATGAAGATTTAATCTTCTAGATTCTTATAGATGAATCGTAATTCTTTGTAAAGAAGAAAACGGAAAAAACTACAAAATCTGTATATGTTTCTTATATTTCTGGATAATCAAAACTAAAAGTTGGGTTGTAAATCCCAACTTATCTTTCATAATCAAGACAGATGACTGAGAAAGTTTTCTGCAGTGTTCACATTCTGATAGTGAATTGTAATGATGAAAATCATTCTTCACATTAGATAATAGAGCAGGCCAGACATAAGCCTGGCCTGGAAATACAGATGGTTATATGAGTTTTACTTATTTATTGGATTTCCTTCTTCATCAAGTTCAACAACAGTATAGCCACCATTATTTATGATTTTAATTGAATCGGCTGCGGGATAATTAGATGCTCCCTTGTCAACAACAATTGCTTCATCGGAAATCAGCATTACACGAGAATCTCCTACAAGTCCGTTTTCTCTTCCATCGATGTGGTTGTTTATAATTCTTCCTCCCTGCATATCAAGTGAACCACCACGAAGAAGAATTCCAACGCCACCATTGATAATAAAAGTACCATCTGCGATATTTACAACTCCTTTATTAGCCATATAGATTCCACATGCAATATATGGTCTTAAAACACCATCAATGGTTCTAAATGAAGAAATATTCCCTGTGAATGTTCCACCATTTATATTGATTGTATAGGATGGATATTCAGAATTTACCCAAGCAGCCTCTGGTATTTTTGTTCCGTTTGTTCCAATAACTGCATTGTCTTCTGTTGTAAATGAGCCACCATTTACAGTAAGAACTGAACCATGATAAACTCCGAGGCCAAATTCTCTTGCCTCAACAGTTACTCCAGAGTTTATCGTAACTTTTCCTGAGGCCCATGTATTTGTTTCAGGGTCATAAGTTCCTACATTTATACCATTTCCAACATCAGAAATATATGTACCGCCATTGATAATGGCTTCTGCAGCGTCGGTTATATGTACGACACCGTTTCCTTTTGTATGTACAGTCCCTGTGCCATTTATTGTCAAGAAAGCGTTGTTGCGTGCATAAATAGAATTTTTTTCAACTGTGGATTCTATATTGTGTCCGTTTAAATCGAGAGTAAGGGATTTATTATCAATAATTATTTGACTATCTGTAGTGACATCGCTTACAAGTCTGATTTCATTACCGCTAGTTGCATTATTTACTGCTTCATTGAGTGATTCATAGCCTGTTTTTGTTGTAATGTTCAGAGCAGCATACTTATCAGAGAGTGCTTCATCTCCAATAGAAACATCTGCTCCTGTTTCAGTTGAGATTTCAATAGCTAGCTTATCTGCATTTGAATTGTTTTCATTTATACGGATCTTAAGATTTGAAACTTCTCCGCTAATGTTTGCTGACGTTGCTGTTTCTCCAATCTCAATTACGGTTGCACCTCCAGATACTTCAAATCCATTGATTTCAATACGACCATTATTAACCGTTATTATTGAATTGAAATTCGAGGCGGCATCTGAACTTACTGAAGTTGTTAGATTGTTAATTCTCAGGTTTGCAGAATCAGAAACTTCAAAAAGAGTCTTGGAAGAGTTTGTTCTTGCTGAATTTATACTCGTGGAAGCTACAGTTGAGGAAGAAAAAGGAAATCTTGATTCTTCTATCTTCAGACTTCCTGAAATCTTCTTTGTTCCTTTGATAGTAATCGGGAAATAGCTGTCATCTGGATCAACCGTGAGGTTAAGCCTAGCTGAGGCTGTTTCACCTGACTGCATGAACAGTACGAGATCCTCGATATCTGTTATTTCTTGAGGTCTAAGGCTGTCCCAGTCGAATACGTACTGTGTACATGCTGTTACAGACAGAATGAGAAGTAAGGCTGCAATGGCAAGTAAATGCTTTTTCATTGATGTCCTCCATATTGAACTGTGACAGATTCTACTTAAAGGACTTTGATGTTTCAATGCGCATGCAAGGTTATTATTATACTAGGAAGTGTTTCTATCTTGTTAGATTAGGGGTTAAAAATAGGAAAAACAGAAAACTTGAATATATCTTTTGGAAATTATATTAAGTGGTACGTGTTAGAGTGCACACTATGTGTTATTTATAATCTAATTATTGTATTTGATAGGTTTTCTTTGTTCATATGAAAAACAGGCCAAACTTAATAGTCTGGCCCGTTACTTTACAGTTAATATATTATTTTATTGGATTTCCATCTGCATCCGCTGGAAGATTTGTTCCATTAAGATAACAGTTTTTACCGAAGTAAGTTATATTATTTGCATATTCATCTGCAATTGTCAGCTCTGCTCTATGTGTATCATCTGCTGCAAGATAAACAGGTACTGCATTTTTATAGTTGCAATCTTCGGCTACTGTGATTGAAGTGTTTTCCACTATGCAGATTGATTCTGAAGGGTAGCCACCTCCATTTCTATTTCCAACCATGAGTGTCGCATATGGAACACCATTACCTTCATCCCATTGGCCTGCAAGTACATTATCAAACATCCAACCATAAGATGTTTTGTTTCCGCCAATTAGTGTACTATTCTTTATTTCTGCTCTTGTTGCTCCTCTGACTATTACAGCTTGAGAACCACCAATAATAGTGGAATTGTCAATATTCAGTGTTCCAGCTACATTATAGAGAACAGCATTACTGTCAGAATCAGGGGTTGTATTTTTCAGAACACGAGAATCCATTGGAATTCCAAGTTCTGATATTTTGTTTCCAACCTCAAGTAAGGAATTTGAAATTGTAATATTTACGCCGTTTGCGCTATTTGAAGCATTTGTTCCTATTGCATAATATCCATAGACAAAAATTTCGGAATCCACAATTTTTATAGAAGCTGCGTCGTAGGCTGTCGTAATGCCTGTAACATTTGAATTAAGCGTAACATTATCAAGTGTAAGGTTTGCATATGTGTGTACCGTAATTCCGGAGTTTGTCACATCGGTATTGTTTAAATTGACTAAAAGAGTTCCATCACTGAATGTTGTACTTTCAGATTCCTGTACAGTATATCCTTTTTCCAGATTGATAACTAACGTGTGTCCATTCAGATTAACAACTGTTGAACCATCTTTTGAGGGAAGACTGTAACCAGCTTCTGAAGTATCTGTATTTGTTATTACAATATCGTTGAGAAGTTTTGCCATTCCATATTGAGAAAGTGCTGCTTCAAGTTCTTGCTCTGTAGTAACATCAAATCCTCCGGAAATATCAGTTTGTGGAATATCTGGATTGTTATTGCTTATATTTTCAAAAATTATACTAGAGTCCACATTGTCCTCATCAATATCAATCTTCCCTGGATTCGAGTTCTCTATTCTCACGTTCTCTGATGCAGTTTCTTCTCCGATGTAAAGACCAATAACAGCAGAGTTTTCGCTTATCTGGATGTTAAGCTTCTCTCCTCTGATTGTTCCGCCGCTAACCTCGATGACTGAATTGAATGATCTATCTGCACTGTCATCGACATTGATTGTGAGCGAATCGGATTCAAGGATTGCCCCAGTTCCGACAATAAAGAGATTCTTCAGTGAGTTTGCTCTTGTAGAAACGCTACCCGGGGGGGTAGCAGTTGAGGAAAAATAAACTGCTCCTCTTGATTCTGCAACCTCTATCCTTCCAGAGATCTTCTTCGTTCCCTTGATCTCAATAGGGTAGCTGCTGGAAGTAGGGTCTATGGTGACGTTTACTCTTGCTGACTTTGATCCGTTATCAAGAAGGAAGAGCCTGAATTCCTCTTCCGATGTTATTGGCTTTCCTCCTGGAAGGAAGTCTTCCCAGTTGTACTGATACTGGGTACAGGCCGTTGCAGCCAGAATAAGAAGGATGACTGCAAGTGCTGAAATGCATTTCTTCATGATTATCCTCCACGTAATCTACATAAAATGATATATGCCGAAAGAAGATGTTTCAATGCAATAAAATATACTTTGGTCGTTTTAAAAGAAAAAAGGGAATGCCCCTTTTCGAACATTCCCTGTTAAAAATTATCGTTCTGATTTTAATTAAGTATAGTAATATCATCTACATCAGCGTCGTTTGTTTTTGTGTTGTAGAGATTCTCAACTTCGCAATCATCGCCTCTTCTTATAGATCCTTCTACAGTTACAGGCTCAGTTGCATTGTTCTGCCAGATATAAATTCCATGATACGATACAGGTGATTCTGCTCTGTTTGTTGAAGGAGCTTCAATTGTTACATTATCTAGTTTTGCTTTTGTTGAATATGCATAAGATGACCCAGAATTATTGTTTCCAAAAACTATTGCCGCTAGTGGAACTTGATTCCCCTGACCCCATGTTAAAATAAAATCTCTTGCATCATGGTCATTGCCAGTAGCTTTAAATTTAGAATTTCTTAAATCATAGTTTCCACCCCTTGCTATCATAGCCTGTCTGTTTCCTATGATTGTTGAATCTTCAATAGTTACGTTTCCCTTTACATTGAAAAGTATTGTAGTAGAACAGGGGTCAGTTGGATCTCCACAATTTTCTGTTGTTATAGTACTTCCGTATATTCCAATGGTAAGATCTTCAGATTCGGGACCGGTAGCATTTGTTCCTATTCCATAAAAACCACCAAAATCAAAATAGGAATCATAAATATTAACTGTCATTCTGTTATTGCAATTGGAAAGGAATATTCCGACTATATCTGATTTGTAATCAACATCATCAATGATAAGAGATGTATCTTCTGTTAATTCTATTGATGCTGTTTGAAGGTTCCAGTCCGCATCTTCTGACAATAACTGCATATTCAGATTACCGTTAGAAATCGAAAGTGTCTTTTCACCTTTTGGAAGATACCAACCGACATATGATGTCAATGTATGTCCATTTAAATCGATATCCAGGGATTTTATGATTTTCCATACATTAAAATGGAGAGTGCCAGAATTTTGGGTTTCTTTTTCCAGCACAGTTTGCCAATCTTTATATTCTGCTAAATCTTCATAAGTAATAGAAAAATCCTTGGTAAGGATTACTTTTTCGTAATAAAAAAGATTGTAAAAGAAGTCCTCAGCATTTTCAGCATCGAATCTTGTTGTGATGTCATCCTGCGGAATGCTCGGGTTGTTTTCCGTTATATTATCAAGGATTTTATCTGATTCAGCATTTCCTTCATCGATAACAATTCTGATATTTGAATCATTTACGTCGATACTGGAAGCTGTTGCTTTTGGTCCAATTGAAAGACCTGTAACAGATTTTGAGGAAGTGAATGACTCTGCATTGAATTCACCTCCATTAACATAAATAATTGCGTTGATGCTGTCTGCCGCATTGCTTGTAACGGAAGCTTCGAAATTTGTTACGCTTAGAGAGGCGTTGTCTGCAATTTCAAAGAGGTTAGTTGCACCTGCCTTTGTTGCATATGTTGTAACAGATGAGAATGGGAACGGGAAAGGTGAATCTTCCTTGATTGTGATTTTTCCAGTAATTGTCTTATTACCATTGATTGTTATCGGTAAATAAGAGTTATCTGGGTCGATTGTGAGATTGACTTTTGCTGAGTCCTTCTCATGCTTCTGCATGAATTTCACAAGATCCTCAACTGTTGTGATTTCCTTGTCAGTTGGAAATTCAAACACATACTGTGTACATGCTGTTACAGCAAAAATAAGAATAAGCGCTGTAACTGCAAGCATATGCTTAATTTTCATTATCTCCCTCCGTAATGGATAATTCATGAGAATTATACTCCAAATTACGGAGAGTTGATAGTGAATTAAGCGTATCTTCCTGATTATTCTTTCATTGGAGAAGGGCAGGGCAGGAACTTTATCATCTCCGGCATGTCGCCATAAAGTTCGTAGTAGCGTTTGAATACATCGGAAACTTTTACACCCGCAGCCCTGCAGTATATTTCCACTAAACGCAGACTTATTGTCTTTGCCTTGCTTCTGAAATCATTGGCTACACGTGTCTTGTCCCAGCCAAGAGTCTTGCTCAGCTGAGCTCGGCATTTTTCAGATCCAGTTGTCTCATGCATGAGCATTTGGATAACTCTCAGCAGAAGTTTACGTTCGTGTTTTATAGGTTTGAAATTCTCCGACGGCTCAAGATTCATCAGGGCATCAGGACCTCCTTCCTCAAGTACCCGCAATAAATCATGTATGTTTATTCCCAGAGGATAGATAATGTCTTCGAACATATTCAGATAAACACCCCAGTAATCGACGGCAACACTTGATATGTACCCATATGAAAAACCAGGTAGTTTGTTCATGTTGTCATAACAGATGAGAATACAAAGCAACGCCTTCCTTGTAAAAATGGAAGATTCCATTCCGACCTCCTTTTATATATATAGAAATGCTCTGATGCTTTATTCATTAAATCAATCAGGAAATCATCTGTTTTCATAAACAACTCCACAATATTTGTACTGATTTGAGTCTTTTCGTAGGGCCTGCATCTTTTCCTGAAATAGTCAATGGAAGAATGGATATTTTAATCAGAAAGTCAGCACCATGCTCTTCTTTTACAGTACAGCATCTCTAGTATTTATCTGATTGTTGTCCTGTGGTAATGAATAGAAAGTATATACATTCTGTTTCACTGCCTTCATTCATTTATGAATTCACTGAAAAATGTTCCAATCCTCATTTTTCAGAGGATTTCAGCATATGAAATTATAATTTAAGAGTGTTATGAACTTTAAGTTCGTATTTCATCTTTCAGAAGAAGTATAGCTCTTTCCATGTCTTTCCTGACCTGATTCCTTACTTCTTCCAGGCTATTCATTTTTCTGACAGGGCGCAGGAAATACATCACGCCGAGTGTCATAGTCTCTCCATAAATATCTTTGTCAAAATCGTGGATGTTCGTCTCTATTGTTTCTGTTCCGCTGTTATCAACGGTGGGTCGATGGCCGATGTTGGTCACACCTATATACTTCCCGCTTTTCAATGAGACTATGGATGCATAGACTCCCTCCGGTGGTATTTCAGAACCCCGGAGGGAGAGGTTTGCTGTCGGCATGCCTACAGTCCTCCCCAGTCCTTTTCCATGTACTATTTTCCCTGTGAGTATGGCTATTTCCGTCATCAGAATGTCAGGGATTCATCAGGAGATGTGAATGAAGAGAATATAGCCGTAGCGTTCTCAAGTACGAAGACTTCAGTATTTCCATCATCCTCGTCATACATGCTCCTTAGTTCCGGATAGGCATCAAGCATGCTCTTTCTGGCTTCTCTTCTGTCATCTTCTTTTGTATCTGCAGCGATTCTCAGCCAGCTTCCATCCACGAATGCACATATCTCGATTTTTGGATTATGGTGGATCTGCATCGAGACGGATTTCTTTTTTCCAGTCTGTATATAGAGTTTTCCTTCAAACTCATTGATGGTTCCGAAAGGCCTTACGCGAGGCTGTCCTCCATCATCGGTTGCCAGGTAGTATGTCCCTGCTTTTTTGAGAAATGCAATTACATCGCACTTTGTTTTCATTTTCGCCTCCCTTCTGATGATATCCACATTTTTGCCTTTTGGGTATGGAACAACTGACGTTCTTTCACCATAATAAGCCAGTCTATGGATAGAAGATTCACACTTGAAGAGCTCAAAGCGGAAAAGCCCTGGCTTAAAAGAGGCACGCTTGTGTTCATGAGCGATTTCGGTCTTGTGGATGGTGCTGTAAGCGCCATGCACGGTGTTGCAGATGAGGTCTCTCCGTCACTCCGTCTTGAAGACCTTACCCATGATATCCCGCAGTTTTCAATCTGGGAGGCATCGTACCGCCTTATTCAGGCAATGACATACTGGGCTCCTGGCACAGTGTTCATTTCCGTTGTTGATCCAGGGGTCGGTTCCGACAGAAAGAGTGTTGCTGTCCTGACAGCATCCGGTCATGTTGTCGTCACTCCGGATAACGGTACTCTCACGCATGTCGCAAGAGAAATCGGGATCCTTGAACGCAGAGAGATATCGGAAGCGGTAAACAGGCTTAAGAACAGCCAGAGAAGCTATACGTTCCATGGTCGCGATGTCTATGCGTATACTGGTGCTCGTATTGCCTCAGGTGCAATTACATTTGAAGAGACTGGCCCTGTTCTGGAAGGCTCTCCTGTAATGCTCCATGTGGAGGAAGCAAGGATTGAGGGTAACACTCTCATTGGAGCTATCGACATTCTTGATACGCGCTACGGCTCACTCTGGACCAATATTCCTGATACGCTATTCGCCTCTTTTGGTGCAAAGCATGGCGATATCCTTCATGCGGAAATCCGTCATGATGATATGACCGTATTTGGCTATGACATGAAGTTCTGCAGGAATTTTACGGAAGTTGCAAAGGGCGAACCGCTTATTTATATAAACAGTCTTCTCAATGTAGGAGTAGCTATCAATCAGGGCAGCTTCTCAGACCGTTATGGTATCGGTACGGGAGAAGGCTGGAGAATCGCATTCACAGAATCCCGTAGGGGATGAGGAGTATAAAATGGCAAAAAAGAATATCAATTTTGTCAAAAGTGTAGTCATCATTGCTATCGGTGCTGCACTTTACGGATTCGGAGGACTTCTTTCGATACCGGTTTTCACAAACACCTACCTTAAGCCGGCAATGGCAATCCTTGCTCTGTTCTCAGCACTCTGGGGACCGGTTGTAGGTGCTCTCGTTGGTTTCATCGGCCACTGCATCACAGACCTTGTCTATGGTCAGATCTGGTTCAGCTGGGCACTTGGAAGCGCAATCGTCGGTGCTCTGATGGGTCTTTATCCATATTTCACGAAGAATTCCCTTGAAGAGGGTGTATTCGGTGGAAAGCAGGTCTGCATCTTCACTGTGATGGCTCTTGTAGCTAACTTCGTCGGTTACATGATTTCCGTACTTCTTGACGTTGTTGCATATGGTGAGCCGTTCTTCAAGTCCCTTGCACAGCAGCAGATCACAACTGTAAGCAATACAGTCGTCATCGGAATCATCGGCAGTGCCCTGATGCTTCTCGTTGCCAAGAAGTTCTCCTCAGCTATCAGCCTGAGCGAAGATTCAAACGTCTGACAGGACGATAAGATGATTGAATTCTCAGATTTCTCATTTCAGTATAAAAGCCAGACAAAGCCGACACTCCACAACGTCAGCCTGAAAATCAGGGATGGGGAGAAGATTCTAATTGCAGGAGCTTCCGGTAGCGGTAAATCGACTATTGGCAACTGCATAAATGGTCTTATTCCTCATTCTCTTGGCGGTGTGATAAATGGAAGTCTGAGAATCAATGGCATCGAAACCAAGGAAAGCGATATTTATGAAATAAGCCGCGTAGTGGGTACTGTCATGCAGGACACAGATGCGCAGTTTGTCGGACTTTCCGTAGGGGAGGATATAGCGTTTTCGCTCGAGAATCAGTGTGTTCCTGTGGATGAAATGCACGAGACAGTGGAACGTGTCTCCTCCCTCGTTTCGATGGAATCCTTCCTTTCTTCCAAACCTGAGCAGATATCAGGAGGACAGAAACAGCGTGTTGCACTCTCCGGTGTACTTGTGGACGATGTTCCTGTGCTCCTCTTCGATGAGCCGCTTGCCGCACTTGATCCTGCAACTGGAGAACTTGCCATAGAGCTTATCGATGACCTTCACCAGAAAACTGGAAAGACAGTAATCATCATCGAGCACAGGATCGAGGATGTCCTTCATCGTCCTGTAGACCGCATCGTGCTTATTGATGAAGGCCGTGTCGTTGCCGATGATACTCCTGAAAACATACTCTCTTCTGGAGTGCTTGTTGAGCGTGGCCTTAGAGAGCCTCTCTACATCTCCGCATTCAAGAGCGCTGGTTGTGATATCTCCCATGAGAAGAATATAGCTTCTCTTGAGAATATCGATATAACACCATATAAAGAGCGCTTTCTCTCTTGGTTCTCATCCCGTCGCAGGAAACTCGAGATTCCAGATACTCCGCTCGCGCTTTCCTTCAAGGAAATTTCATTCAGCTATGATGGCAAACGCAATGCGCTTTCCTCTGTCTCGTTCGATGTCCACAAAGGAGAAATGGTTTCGATACTCGGTAAAAACGGCGCAGGAAAGAGTACATTAGCCTCTATTCTCACTGGTCTTTATAAGCCTGATGAGGGCTCGATTTTCATCGATGGACGTAAGGCCAACGATGACAGTATCGCAGAGCGCAGCAGTAAGATAGGCTTTGTGATGCAGAATCCGAACCATATGATTTCCCATGCCATGATTTATGATGAAGTGGCATTCGGACTACGTCTGAAAGGAATGGGAGAGGATGAGATCAGGGAACGGGTGATGGAAACTCTGAAGCTCTGCTCGCTTGCGCAGTATCATAAATGGCCTATCAGCGCATTAAGCTATGGACAGAAAAAACGTGTTACCATCGCATCCATTCTTGTCATGCAGCCGGAGATTCTGATTCTTGATGAGCCGACAGCCGGACAGGATTATAAGCGTTATACAGCGATGATGAGCTTCCTTTCTGAGATCAACAGGAAAACCGGGGTGACGATTCTCTTTGTCACCCATGACCTTCATCTGGCGCTTGAATATACCCCACGCTCAATCGTGCTTGCAGATGGTCATCTTCTGGCAGATGCTCCTATCAGCCAGATATTTTCAGATGAGAAGCTTCTTAAGGATGCAAACCTCAAGATCACAAGTCTCTACAGGCTCAGCCAGAAACTCGGTCTCAGCCACAGCGATTCTGTTGCATTCATCGAGACATTCATCGTTGAGGAGCGGAGAAAGAGGGGAGAGGATGAACCTCTTCTCGAAGAGCGTGTGGAAGAAGAGACAAATGTAAGGAACGAGGAGAAAAAAGAGCCGGCTCCAAAACGCAAGGCACTCAAGTTCAATGTCGAGTATTTCCCTGCTGACAGCTGGGTTCACAGACTGAATGGTGTGACTAAGTTCCTTGCACTGCTTTCGTTCCTGATGATCTGTCTTGTCACTTTTGATACCAGGATCCTTGCCCTCACGCTCCTCCTCGGTCTTTTTGTGATATCAAGCTGCAAGGTGCCCGTGAGAGTTTACCGTCCGATACTTATCCTGGTGCTGCTCTCTGTCTTTCTGAATGCCCTGATAATATTCCTCTTCTCGCCGGAGCAGGGGTGCACTTATATAGGTTCCAGAACAGTACTCTTCGGTCTTCCCGATGTCCGGTATGCACCTACATTAGAGACGCTCTGGTATCTTCTGATAGTCTGTCTGAAATATTTCTCGATATCTCCTGTTGCGATTGCGTTTATTTACTGCACGCAGCCAAGCGAATTCGCATCATCTCTGAACAGGGTGCATGTAAGCTATAAGATCTCTTATGCTATCAGTCTTGCTTTCCGCTATATCCCAGTGATAATGAGCGATTACGTGAATATCCGCAACAGTCAGGAATGCAGGGGTGTTGAGATGTCTGATAAAGCAAAGCTCAAGGCACGCATCAACGCAACAGCAAGAACGCTTTCTCCGCTTGTTCTTTCCTCGCTTGATAAGATTGACATCATTACGAACGCGATGCTCCTCAGGGGCTTCGGAAGAGGCAAGAAGAGAACGTGGTATATGGCAAGGAAACTTAAGGCTGTGGACATTGTTTCAATCCTGGTTCTCTTTATTATCCTTGTTATTGCAATTGTCTCCCGCTTTGTCTTTGGCGTCAAATTCTACTATCCGTTCTGATAAGCGCAGAACAGGCAAAAAAACCTGCATTCATGCTTTATTCTTCTTTTTTCTGATTAAAATCAGTAAAAAATAGCAGTATTTACATGATATTGACATGTGTTTTGTTGCAAAATGTTGCTTTACAACGAGTTAACCTTTGTTATACTGAAATTGCATTAATGCAAAGGAGAATAACCATGAAAAAGCTTCTCGTACTCGCTCTTGTTCTCATCCTCCCGTTTATGATTTTCGCTCAGGGCGGAAGTGAGACGGCTGCGGATGATGATACTTTCCGTATTGCCCTTATTGTAGAAAATACCATTGATGACAAGGGCTGGTGCCAGTCGATGCATGATGGTATTACACAGGCTATCGCTGAGATGGGAGACAAGAATATCGAATATTCATATTCAGAGAAAATGCTCCCCGTAGATGCTGGATCAATTGCCCGTCAGTATGTTGCTCAGGGCTATGACCTCATCATCGCACATGGCGCTCAGTACAAGAACCTTGTACTTGAGATGGCAGAAGAATATCCTGATGTGTCTTTCGCTTTCGGTACATCTTCGGAAATCGGACCTGCTAATGTCTTCACATACATGCCGGAATCTGAAGAGACAGGATACATCAACGGTATTATCGCAGGTACTGACACCACTTCCGATATCATCGGTCTTGTAGGTCCTGTTGATTCTGGAGACGCTGCCCGCTACAACCGTGGTTTCGTCCTTGGTGTGCAGTCCGTAAATCCGGATGCGAAGATCCTTGTTGCTCATACAGGTTCCTTCTCTGATTACGTAAAGGCATCTGAAGTCGCTACATCACAGCTTGGAAACGGTGCAGACATGCTTACCGGTTCTTCACAGCAGGCTATCGGAGCTCTCCGCGCTACTGCAGAATCTCCAACAGCAATGTGGGTAGGACAGGATCTTGCACAGCTTACAACAGAAGAAGGCAAGGCCAAGTGTATCGCAGCTTCCGCATACAACTATGCAGCAGTTGTAAAGGAACTTGTCACAAAGATTGAAGCAGGAACACTGGGCGGCGAGTGTATTCCGATGAACTTCGCAAATGGCGGATTCGTTTTCGATTACAATGCAGATCTCAAGGCAGACTGGGTATCCCCAGAACTCGAGACAATGATCAATGACACAATTGCTTCCTTCCAGGCTGATCCGGATGGAACACTTGCTAACTGGGCTGATGTGGATTACTCCACTCTCTGATTGATGACTTATAAAGCAGGGCTTTCCGGCCCTGCTTTGCTTTAACATATGGACAGAAGAATTAAATCGCTGAAGATGGAGCACATAACCAAGACTTTCCCTGGTGTGCTTGCAACTGACGACATCTCTATAAGCGTAGGTGAGGGGGAAGTTCTCGCACTTGTCGGTGAGAACGGTGCTGGAAAGACAACGCTTATGAATATCCTCATGGGACTTTATCAGCCGGACGAGGGACAGATATTCATCAATGATGTTCCCGTTCATTTCAAGGGTCCAGAGGATGCCTTCCGTGCAGGACTGGGAATGGTTCACCAGACATATATGCTGGTTGCAAACATGACAGTAACAGAGAATGTTGCTCTGGGATATAGAAATGCTGGAGAGAAGCATTTTGATCTCAAGACTGTGAGGCGCCGTATTGAGGAAGTCTCTTCCAGATATGGTCTCATGGTAAACCCGGATGCATATATATGGCAGCTTTCAGTAGGAGAGCAGCAGAAGGTAGAACTTGTCAAAACACTCTGCCTGGGCGCAAGGTTCCTGATTCTCGATGAGCCAACATCCGCGCTTACACCACAGGAAGTCGATGAGCTCATAGTACTTCTTCAGAGAATGACGAAAGAACTTTCCATCATCTTCATTTCCCATAAGCTTCAGGAAGTGAAGGCGCTTTCCAACAAAGTTACGATACTCAGACATGGAAAAGTCGTTTTCTCAGGAAATACGGATGATTATTCCTCTCAGGAAATAGCTGCCAAGATGACAGGGCATGATATCGTCCTGCCGATGAATGAAGGTGGCAAAAAGCGTGGCGAGACAGTGCTTTCCGTACAGAATGCCGTTGTCATGTCAGATAGGAAGACTCCGGCTCTTAATAATCTTAATCTGGATATCTCTGCAGGCGAGATTGTAGGGCTTGCAGGTGTTTCTGGAAATGGTCAGAGAGAGCTTGCGGAGGCGATAAACGGACTGAGAAAGGTCGAAAGCGGCAATATCGTTTTCCTGGGAAAGGATATTACCAATAAAACTCCAAGAGAGATTATCGATGCAGGAATGGGATACATTCCGGAAGAAAGAAACACTGAAGGTATTGTTCCTCCCTTCTCCATCAAAGAGAATTTCGTGCTCAAGGATGTGTCATCCGGCTTGTTCTCATCCGCATGCTTCATAAATGGTAAAAAAATTGATGCCACTGCAGAGAAACTTGTGAAGCGTTTCGATGTGCGCTGCCCTGGTATCGATACTGCAGCAGGTTCCCTTTCCGGAGGAAACATACAGAAGGTTATTCTTGCAAGGGAAATAGAGCGCCATCCCAAGTTCCTCGTTGCAGTCTATCCGACACGTGGCCTGGATATGGGTGCTGTTGAATTCATTCACTCAGAGCTTCTGAAAATACGCGAGAGCGGTATCGGCATACTTCTCATCTCTGAAGAGCTTGATGAAATCATGAACCTTTCAGACAGAATTGCCGTTATCTACAAAGGTTCAATACAGCGTGTTCTCGATAAGAAAGAAGCGACAAGAGAACGTCTTGGCATATTAATGGCGGGGGTGAAAGAAGAATGACAAAGAGTTTCCGTATCGCCTTCAAGGCTTCAATCATCATAATTTCCGTAGTTGCAGCGATACTCATGGCTTCCATCATCCTCTGGCTGATTGGTGCGGATGTATCCGATACGTTTTTCGCAATCGTATTTGAACCACTGTCAAACATGCTTCATATATCCGAGGTCTTGATCAGGGCAATCCCGCTTTGCATTATCGCTCTCGGTATTTCCGTGGCATATAGATCCGGTATCATAAACATCGGAGCAGAAGGGCAGATGGCGATGGGGCTCCTCGCCTTTACAGGTGTGGCTCTTGCTTTTCCAGATGTTCCACGTCCGCTTCTTCTTCCGCTTGCGCTTATCGCGGCTGTAATCGGCGGAGGTCTTTGGGGTTTTATCCCCGGCATTCTCAAGGCAAAGCTCAATGTATCTGAGCTTCTTTCAACTGTTATGCTTAACTACATAGCGGCCCAGTTCTATTCCCTCTGTCTTCGCACTATCTACCTTGATCCTGCAGAACAGGTTTATGGAACGGGAACACCACAGTCGATGAGGCTGACTGAGAATGTCTGGCTGGGACGCATTACAGGCCGTCTTCATTACGGCTTGCTGATTGCCATTGTGCTTGCAGTTCTTATCTATGTCTTGATGTGGAAAACAACTGTCGGCTTCAAAATGAGAGCATCCGGATCCGGTGCAAGAGCTGCCCGTTATGGCGGTATAAGCGTAGGTTTCTATCTTGCCGCATCGATGGCTATTTCAGGCGCTTTTGCAGGACTGGCTGGAGGCGTTGAGCTTGCCGGAGTTCATCGCAGGGCAATTGAAGGAATTACGAATAACTATGGTTTTTCAGGCGTTGTAGTTGCGCTTTTCGGTGGACTTCATCCTTTTGGAATCGTACCCGCATCGTTTTTGTTCGGTCTCTTGATATACGGCTCCACGCTTGCCCCTTCGATGGTTGGAGTTCCTGCCAACATCGTACAGGTCATGCAAGGCATCATCATTATTGTGATAGTCACCGCGCAGATGGTTCTTTCCAATGCGTATTTCCAGAACAGAGTCTGGAGAAAATACCAGGCATTAATGAAGAAGGAGGGCTGAGATGCTGGATATCATCACAAACATGCTTTCAATGTGCATACCGTTTTCTGTAGCGCTTCTTCTTGCCTCTATTGGCGAAATGTTTAATCAGAGAGCTGGTGTCTTCAATCTCGGATGTGAAGGCGTGATGGCAATGGGTGCTTTCGTTGGTATGCTGATTCCGTTCCTCGCCGGGCACGGCGGGCCTGTTTCCGAGTGGTATAATGTCCTCGGTTTTGTGGCCGCAGCCCTTCTCGGTGCGCTTTTTGGACTCTTTTTTGGTTTGATTACAGTCACGTTCAGAGCGCCTCAGGGTATTGCCGGTATCGGTCTGCAGATGTTCGGAGTTGGTACTGCCGGAACGCTCTTCCGTCACTTCGTTGGAGGCACGCAGTCCATCCCAGGTATTCCTGATATTGAGATACCACTTCTCTCAAAGATACCATTTTTAGGTGATGTATTCTTCTCTCACAATATCATGGCATATCTTGCATACATTCTTGTGCCTGTGGCATGGTACGTGCTTTTCAAGACTTACTGGGGCCTTAAAGTGAGGGCAGTAGGAACAAATCCAAGAGCTGCTGATTCAATGGGTATAAACGTCAGTCGAACTCGTTATGAAGCTCTTATCGTGGGCGGTGCGCTTGCAGGCCTTGCTGGAGCTTATCTCTCAATTGCGCAGGCGAAGATGTTCTCCGACTCTCTCATTTCCGGAAGAGGATTCATCGCTGTCGCCCTTGTTTATTTCGGACACTGGCATCCTGTGCAGATCATGGGAGGAGCGCTGCTTTTCACGTTTGCGCAGACATTCCAGACCATTGTGCAGAGTATGGGCATTTCCTTCCCGTACGAGCTTGCAGTCATGCTCCCGTATGTCCTTGTCATAGTTGTCCTGTCATTCACATCCCGTAATCAGATTACGGCACCGACAGCACTTGGAAAACCATTTAATAGGGAAATCAGGACGTGATTCTCAGGCGGGTTGTTCGACCCGCCTGTTGTTCATTATTATAAAGCCATGTCAGAAAAAAGAAGCTGTCCGCACTCCGGCAGATGTGGTGGGTGTGATTATATAAGCATGAAATACTCCGATGAATTATTGGAGAAATACCTCACAGAGGAGCAGTTCCTGTCAAGATTCTCTACAGTCAGTCCTATTCTTCCTTCTCCTTCAATTACCGGATACAGGTGCAAAATACAGGCAGTATGCGGTATGGAGAATGGAAAGCTTGTCACAGGTATATACAGAAAGGGATCTCATAAGCTCATTCCAATACGTTCCTGTCCGCTGGAAGATGAGAGAGCTCCGCTGATTCTTTCTACAATCAGGACACTTGCAAACAGGTTTCATATAAAAGCATATGACGAGGATAAGGGTACAGGACATTTGAGGCATGTGCTTATAAGATGCTCTGAATACTATGATGAGGTTCTGGTAGTTCTTGTCACATCGTCCTATGATCTGCCATCTGCTTCCGACCTTGCTGCTGCCATTCACCAAAAGCATCCTGAAGTCAAGTCCATTTCCATCATCGTCAATACGGAAAAGACTTCAATGGTGATACCTCCCAATGCCAGAGAGAAGGTCATTTATGGCAAAGGATATATCATGGACAGGCTGCTTGGTCTGGATTTCCGTATCTCCGCACTCTCTTTTTATCAGGTGAATCCGAGACAGGCCAGGAATCTCTATACGATTGCGATGAATATGGCTGAGCTGAGGGACGATGATGTCGTCATCGATGCATACTCCGGTACAGGTACCATTGCCCTCATTGCTTCCCGTTCTGGAGCGGGGAAGGTAATCGGAGTTGAGGCAAATGAGGATGCTGTTCTGGATGCTAAGGAAAATGCCCGCATAAACGGCATAGACAATGCAGAGTTTGTTGTTGCAGATGCATCACGCTGGCTGAAAGAGAAAGCGAAAGAGGGGCTGAGGGCTAGTGTTCTTTTCCTCGATCCTCCTCGTTCAGGTGCCACTGAGGAATTTCTGGCAGCTGCAGGACGCATTGATTTTGAGAGGATTATCTATGTCTCATGCAATCCGGAGACACTTGGAAGGGATCTGAGGTATATCTACCGCTTCCTGCCATACAGGGCAATAGGCATTCAGCCAGTAGATCTTTTTCCTGGTTCTTCACATATTGAGACTGTTGTAGTTCTGGAAAGAACAAGACGGCGATGATTACATCGCCGAGAAAATGTCCTGATAGCCTTTGATGAAAATGAAAGCGATGATGACTGGTAGTATCCATTTCACATGGACGCGTAGCCAGAGCGGGAATTTGATGCCTTTCCCTTCATCTGCTTCCTTTATGAAATTCTTCCATCCCCAGCCGCGTCTGTGGGCACAGAATATGACAAAGAGAAGAGAGCCAAGAGGCATGATGGTTGAGGAGATGAGGAAATCCTCCAGATCAAGTATCTGAGTGCCTTCTCCAAGCGGATGGAATGATGAGAGCACATTGTAGCCGAGGATACAGGGCAGGGAAAGAATGATTATCGCAATCATGTTTACAAGAGAGGCTTTCTTCCTTGTCCATCCATGGCAATCCATCCAGTATGCGATGATGTTCTCGAATACGGCAATCAGCGTCGTTGCGGCGGCAAATGCCATGAAGAGAAAGAAAAGGGCACCCCAGATTCTGCCACCATCCATTTTTGCAAAGACATTCGGCAGTGTCACGAAAAGCAGTCCCGGACCGGAATCAGGGTTCACCCCATATGAAAAGCATGCAGGGAAGATGATGAGTCCTGCCATGATGGCCACAGAGGTATCAAGAATGACGATTCTGATGGCTTCTCCAGTCAGCGATTGCTTCTTTTCGATGTAGGATCCGAAGATCTCCATGCCACCCATACCGATTGAGAGCGTGAAGAATGCCTGACTCATGGCAGCGAAGATAATTTCTGTAAATCCTGATTCTCTTGCTCTTTCAAAGTCTGGAATGAGGTAGAACTTGAGGCCTTCTGTTGCACCTGGGAGCATTACTGAGTTCAGCACGAGAATAAGCATGATTGCAAAAAGGCCAAGCATCATAATCTTTGAAGCTCTTTCAACACCTTTCTGCAATCCTTTCATACAGATTAGAAACCCTATGATTACGCTTACTGCCATGAATGCAGTCTGCATAAGAGGCCGAGCTTGCATTGCTGAAAAAAAGTCAGCTGCGCTTCCTGCTTCGAAGGATTCGAACTTTCCGGAAATGGCAGAGAAGAAATAGTAGAGAAGCCATCCTGTGATTGTCGTATAGAACATCATCAGAAGATAGTTTCCTGCAATCGCGACTGGACCGTAATAGTGCCATTTCGTTCCTTCAGGCTCGAGATCTTTCAGCGCGCCTGCGATATTTTTGCCAGATGCTCTTCCGATTGCGAACTCCATCACCATTACAGGAACGCCGATTAGAATGAGGCAGAGAAGATAGATGAGTACGAATACGGCTCCTCCATACTGCCCCGTGATATAAGGAAAGCGCCAGACATTTCCAAGTCCGATTGCGCACCCTGCAGAGAGCAGGATGAAGCCAAGTCTGGATGCAAGAGTCTCTCTTTCTGCCATTTTTCTATTCACCCTTCGATTGAGTCCTGGAATCTTGCAAGATTCTTGTTCGTTCCGGAGAGAACCAGCAGTTCGTCTTCGTGAAGCATTGTATCAGGACCGATGGAACCATTTGCCTTTCCGTCCTTTACAGTTGCAATAAGCGTGATGCCAAAACGTTCACGGATTTTGATGTCCTTTACCATTTCGCCATCGAGCTCTTTCGGAGTTCTGATCTGGATGATGGAGAATTCCTCAGAGAGGGGGAGTACATCCTCTGCAAGTCTTTCGCAGAGCTTGATTGCCGTACGTCTTCCGATTTCGATTTCAGGGAAGATGACATCTGCTCCGATTTTCTTCAGGATCTTTGCGTGATCGTCGCTGATGACCTTGCAGATTACAGTCTTCACCCCAAGCTCAAGGGAATTGAGGGCAGCAAGAATTGAGCTCTCAACATCTTTTCCAATACCGACTATGACAGTATCAGCATCCTGGATGCCTGCATCCATAAGCGATTCCTTGGAGATGTCATTAACCACGAAAACCTCTGCATCAGTCTCGTAAAGCGGCTTCAGGCGCTGTGAGTCCTGATCTATGGCAATGACATACTTTCCTCTGTCAAGAAGCTCTTCTGCAACTGCCAGTCCAAAGCGTCCTGTTCCGATTATTCCAAATACCTGATTTCCTTCTTTCCTTTTCATTTAACTAACCTATGATTACCTTTTCCTCGATGTACCTTGCGCTTTCGGATCTCTTTCTTGCAAAAGCGGAGATGATGGTCATGAATCCGACTCTTCCAAGGAACATCATTAATATGAGGATGATTTTTCCTGCAAAAGATACTGATGGGGTTACTCCCATAGTAAGACCGACTGTTGCATAAGCGGAGACAACTTCATAAAGAAGCTTGTCCGACGTGAACTGTGGATCCGTAATTGTCAATAACAGTGTTGCCAGTGCCACCAGAAGGACGGAGATGATGATGACAAAGAAAGCCTTCATTATCGAATCCGAGCTTATCTCACGCTTGAATGCCTTTGGATTTCTGCCCAGCAGAAGGGAAAACGATGCCTTTACCGCTGTGAAAAATGATGTTGTTTTTACACCACCACCGGTAGATCCAGGGGAGGCTCCGATGAACATCAGTATGATTGTGAGTGCAACACCTGCTGGTGTAAGCATTGTCTGGTCATAGGAAAAATAGCCTGCGGTTCTTGTTGTAACGGACTGGAAGAAAGCATTTTTCCAGTCTATTCCCGGCAGTACGATGCGGAAAAGCACTGTACCTGCTGCAATCAGGAAGATTGTCGTTGAAAGGACTATTTTTGTATGTACCGTTATTTTCTTCTTGTTCCTGACATGCTCTATGATGTCGTTATAGAGAATGAAGCCAAGACCTCCCAAAGCTATGAGCAAGGCAATTGTGATAAGAGCGACAGGATTGTCGTTCCACTTCATCATGCTGTCTGAAAAGAGATCAAAACCCGCATTGTTGAATGCAGATACCGAATGGAATACCGAAAGGTAGATTGCCCGGCCTAGAGGGTAGTGAGGCGAGAATACGGTGAATAGGCTTATTGCGCCTATGAATTCGAAAATACCCGTTATGGAAAGCGCTACTGTGAGTATGCGCTTTGTGCCGACTCTGTGATCTGCTCCCCATGAATCCCTTAGGAGATTCCCGCTGAATGCATCTATCCTGCCACTTGCAAGTCTTATTATCAGAACTGCGACAACAGCGTAACCAAGTCCTCCGATCTGTATCAGAAGCATCAGCACCGTGGAACCAAAGACAGAGAGCGTCTGTGATATATCCACAGGTGTCAGACCCGTAACGCAGATAGCCGAAGTTGAGACAAATAACGCATCAATGAATTTTACATCCACCCCATCCTGATGCGATATCGGCAAGTACAGAAGTAGCGCTCCTATTGCTATAAGAAGCATAAAACCCAGAGCAAGCTTCAAACCAGGTTGCAGCTTTTTTCTGTTACTCATAACCGTGACTATAACAGAATGGCATATATCATTAAAGCCTTAGGCCTGTCTTTGTGATTATTAATCTCAAGCAAAGATTCCTTGCGTCCTCTCTTCTGTGGCGGTAAAATTCATATATGGTATATCTCTCAATAACTCTTGGCGCAGGGCGCTGTGATATCGTGAAGGGCCATCCTGGTGCAGGTGGCAGAATCGCTACGGAAAACGTACATACCTTTGAGAACAATCCTATCTGGAAAGACGGTAGATTTGTCTGGGACATAGAAAGAATTTATGGAGAGATTGTCCTTGGCCTGAAGAAAGCAGGAAAAGCTGATTATCTCTCAATAGTATTCGCAGGAGAGGATTTTGTTCTCCTTGATGAGAATGGAGATATCAAGGGAAATGTTCTTTCCTTCCTTGATAAGACAACGCCGAAACTTGAGGCACGGCCCGATGAAGCTTACATTTTCAACCGCACCGGAGTGAGAATCAGTGAGCGGGGTATGGTTTATCAGCTGCTTTCCCTTAAGGAAAAAGACCCTGATGTGTTTGAAGGCGTGGCATATCTTCTTTCATTATCTGATTATCTTGTCTATCGCCTGACAGGTGTGATTAAGCATGAATACACCTGGGCTGCCGCAACAGGTCTTGTAAATCCTCTTGCCCATGACTGGGACCATGAAATGATAGATGGCCTGGCACTGCCTGTACATCTTTTCACAGCACTTTCAGATGCGGGAACGGAGGTTGGAACAGTGAGTGAGGATCTTTCAAGCCGCATAGGTTATGCCCCTGTTGTCCTTCTCTCCCCATCATATGCTCCAGCTGCAGAGGCTCTGGCGGCTCCTAAGGAAGATGGATGTGTCTTTGTCCTTGCCGATGATGAGATGACAGCAGGTGTTTCTGACTCAGTTCCTTTCATCAATGACGAAGCTTATACATCCGGTTTGAGCAATGAAGGAAGCGGCAATGGTACGGTACGTCTTGTGAAAAAGATGTCAGGACTGAAAATTCTCAGAAAGCTTTCGGATGAAAGCGGCATTTCTCTTTCTTCTCTGATAGAGGCTTCCCGGTCCGTCCGTCTTCTCGGAACTGTGGATCTTTCGCTTTTAGCAGATGATAAGAGCGTGAAGGATGGACTTTCAGAACTCCTTGGAAAGGATGTTGAGAGTGAGGTGGAGGCCGTTGCTGTCCTTCTTTTCTCACTTGCAAATTCTCTGAAAGAAGCCGTTTCCGTTCTGGAAAAGGTATCTGGGAAGACATTCTCCAGTATCGCTGTTGCTGGCAGCGGTGTTGAGTATCCTCTTTTCATGGATATCCTTGCCATGGAGACTGGAAAGCCTGTAATTGCCGGAAGCAGTGCTTCCGCATCTCTTGGAGCTCTTATCAGCCAGCTGATGAGGGCAGGAGAAATACAGCTTTCCTCTACCACTAGGGCAGAGTTTGTAACCTCTTACAGAAGGCAATAGAAATATTGCTCCGTGCATATTGCACGTGATATAATTATCAGAAAAGGAGGATGGGATATGGTAATAACTTTAGGCCGTGAATTCGGAAGCGGGGGACGAGAACTTGGAAGAAGGCTTGCAGATCATCTGCAGATTGCCTATTACGATAAGGAGATTCTCTCCGAGATTGCAAAGCGCACACAGCTTACCGAAGAGTATGTGCATAATGTTGTAGAGCACCATCCTTATCCTCTACTTCCTATTACTATCGGGCACAGCCTGTACCCTGATATGACTTTCCAGATTCAGCAGTCTGTATATGTCGAGCAGAGCAACATCATCAAGGAGATGGCAGCTGCTTCTGACTGCATTATTGTAGGACGTTGCGCCGATTACATTCTCAGGGATATCAAGCCATTCAGGATATTTGTCTATGCGGATATGGAAAGCCGTATCAGCCGCTGTCATCAGAGGGCTCCCGAAGGCGAGCACCTCAGCGATAAGGAAATGAAGCAGATGATACAGAAGGTGGATAAAGGCAGAGCGAAGTATTATGAGTTCTACACGGGGGAGAAGTGGGGCGATAAATCATCATACGATCTCTGCATCAACACATCGAATGTGGTCATCAAAGAACTGGTGCCACATCTGGCAGCTTTCCTTTCATAGCTGTTGCCGATAATAACTCCTTCGTATATAGTTTCACGGAGGAGTTATTTTTATGAACAATGTTCGCAGAATCACAGATGATGTGTTCTATGTAGGTGCCAGCGACAGGCGCCTCTCGCTCTTCGAGAATATTTACCCGATTGAGCGCGGTGTGAGTTACAACTCATATCTTGTGCTTGATGAGAAAACAGTCCTTCTGGATACGACGGACCATTCGGTTTCCAGAGAATTTCTGGAAAATGTGGAGACTGTGCTTGCAGGACGTCCTCTTGATTACCTTGTGGTCAATCATATGGAGCCTGACCACTGTGCGACAATTGCAGAGATTGTCCTCCGCTATCCTGATGTGAAGATTGTCGGCAATCAGAAAACATTCCAGATGATCCGCCAGTTCTACACATTCGATGTGGATGAACGCGCCCATCTTGTCAAAGACGGAGATACGCTTACTACAGGTAAGCATACTTTTGCTTTTGTCTTTGCTCCGATGGTTCACTGGCCTGAGGTAATGGTTACTTTCGATACATTCAATGGCATCCTCTTTTCCGCTGATGCATTCGGTACATTCGGCGCTCTTGCAGGAAATCTCTTTGCAGATGAACTGGACTTTGAAGGGGAGTGGCTCGATGATGCCAGACGCTATTACATCAATATTGTTGGTAAGTATGGTGTACAGGTGATGAATACCCTGAAGAAGGCTGCAACACTTCCTATTAAGATGATTCTTCCTCTTCATGGACCGGTATGGAGGGAGAATATTGAATGGTTCATCTCCAAGTATCAGACTTGGGCATCATATGTTCCAGAAGAGAAGGGTGTGCTTGTTGTCTACTCTTCAATCTATGGTAATACTGCAAATGCAGTAGACCTTCTTGCTTCCATGACGGCAGAGAAGGGTGTGAAGAACATCCATGTATACGATGCTTCCAAAACAGATGTCTCCGTGCTTGTTTCTGAGTGTTTCAGATACAGTACCATTGTCTTCGCATCCCCTACATACAATGCTGAGATCTTCCCGAAAATGGAGATGCTTTTGATCGAACTGAAGGCACATGCCTTCCAGAATAGGGATGCAGTTGTCATTGAAAATGGTTCATGGGCACTTTCTGCAGGAAGGAAGATGACGGAAATGCTCTCCTCGATGAAGGATATCAGGATTATCGCACCGCTTCTTTCCATCAAGTCCTCTCTGAAGGTAGAACAGCTTGAGGATATGGAGAAGATTGCGTCAGCTCTGGCTGAGAGCGTGAGAGAATAAAACAGTGAAGCGGGGCTCCTGCCTCGCTTTTTCTTTGGAGATTTGAATGGGTATTGGTGAGCTTTTTGTGCTGGCCGTCGGGCTTAGCATGGATGCTTTTGCTGTGGCAATATGTAAAGGTCTCGCAATTGGAAAGTCGTCGTTTAAGAGTGCAGTGATAGTCGGTCTCTGGTTTGGTTTTTTCCAGGCCTTGATGCCTCTTATCGGTTATTTTGTCGGATTGCAGCTTTCAGATTATATAAAGGCATTCGATCATTGGGTCGCATTTGTTCTTCTTGCTGCTATCGGTATATCCATGATAGTCGAATCGCGTTCCAAAAAGGAGGAGAACGAGAGTCCGTCTCTGAATATCAGGGCAATGTTTCCTCTTGCAGTTGCAACATCAATCGATGCACTCGCCTCGGGTATTGCCCTTGCTGCTGTCGATGGAAACATCTACTGGGCCGTATCGTTTATCGGAATCATCACGTTCACGCTATCTGCAATCGGCGTGAGGCTGGGGTCTCTGGCAGGTGTACGTTACAAATCGAAAGCGGAACTTGCAGGTGGTATTATCCTGATAGCCATTGGCGCGAAAATACTGATTGAACATCTTGTGGAAGGAATGTGAATTTTTCCATTTTTGAATGAAATCCGGCTTTTCTGATTTATAATAGAGTCAGGAGGCATTGAATGGGTGAAAAAACTATCTATACAATCGGACGCCAGTTCGGTTCTGGCGGACGCATGGTTGGAAAGAAACTGGCTGAAAAGCTGGGTATTCCTTACTATGACAAGGAACTTCTTGTGATGGCAGCAAAGGACAGTGGCTACTCGGAAGAGCTTTTCAGAAATGCAGATGAAAAACCGGCATCTTCGCTTCTCTATTCGCTTGTGATGGGAAATTACCCGATGTCTTCTGGAACTCTTGGTTTCAATGAAATGCCATTGAATGACCAGCTTTTCCTGATTCAGTCGAATACCATCAGGAAGGTAGCCTCAAAAGGTTCTTGCATAATCATTGGACGCTGTGGTGACTATATCCTCCGTTCAAATCCTGATCTTATTTCAATCTTCATTCATGCTCCTCTTGAGGCGAGGGTGAAGAGAGCTGTGGAAGTCTATGGTGTTCCTGCTGACAGGGCAGAGGATGTCTGTCTCAAGAACGACAAGAGCCGTGCTAATTTCTACAACTATTACTCTGATCAGAAGTGGGGAATGAGCCGTACTTATTCGCTGTCCCTCGATTCTGCGATGCTTGGCATTGATGGATGCGTTGAGGAGATAATCCGCTTTACAGAGCTTCGCGATAAGCACAGGGCCGAATGATGATAGTTTTCGATACGCTTTCTGAGCTGGAGAGTTATGAGGGAGTGTTTCCTGCAATCAGAACAATTATTGGTGTTATGGATCGCTCCCTTCCTTATGAACAGGGGGATGGCCGTTATGATACCCCCGAAAAGAGCGATGTCAGATATATCATTGACAGTTTTCTCACTTCTGATAACGGCTTTGAAGCGGAAAAGCACAGTGGCAAGAATGTCATGGAGATTGTTCTCGAAGGTGATGAGATTGTCTCAGTGGAAGGTTCTGTGCTGAGAATGATGAACGGAAGATTCCTGATATACTCAGGGGAGGCGGAGGTAAGAAGAGCGCTTTCCTATGCGCTCCCGGAGCATACTAGAGCTGTCAGATTCATTTTTTGAAAAGAACAGGGGTGCCAGTGATGACACCCCTGAGTTATGAAATACCGTCTTATACTTCTTCTGATGTTTGCTGGATACTGTCCAACGTGATGTCGAAGATAAGGAGGGAATTGGGCTCGATTGTCTGTGTTCCATTCACACCATATCCAAGCTCTGGTGGAATGTATGCCCTGATACTGTCGCCTACAGTCATTGCCTTGACAGCCTCTGTAAAACCCGGAATGAGGGACTGAAGTGAGAATGTGACATTCTCTCCCTGATCCATTACTGTTCCGTCAATGAGCGTGAGAGTGTAATCAAGAGTTACAGTGTCTGTATCAACAGGGGAGGCACCTTCTGTCGTGTCATCGTATGTGTATTCAATCTGAACACCCGATGGAAGGACTGTCACCTCAGGTCTCTTGGCGTTATCTTCAAGGAATGTCTCTGCTTCGCCGAGATTTGCCTCTGCAAGTGCATCAAGCCATGCCCTGTAATCATCTGCGAGTTTCTGGATATAGGATTCAATGAAGCCGTTCATTTCCTCCTCAGTAAATACAGGTTCTGCTCCGTAAAGCGCTGTCAGAAGACCTGCTGCAAACTCCGGGGCCTGCACTACAACTCCGCCGTAAAGAAGATTTACGATTGTGAAGTAGCCATAAGCATAGCCGAACTGATCCTCCAGCGACTCCGGCCTTGCAAGTGCCATGATGCTTTCCTCATCCGCAATTACCTCGCCGTAATCTGTAGAAAGACCTGCGTTATAGACTTCAGTCATGAACTGATCAAGAACCTGTGACATCTCATCTGTTGTCAGAAGAGGTGTAACTGTTCCGATTTCTGCAGCATCAAGAACGCCTCTTGCAAAATATCCTCCACGTGGATAGAGATTCTGCGCAATCAGACCCTTCATTGAAAGATAGCCATATGAGTATGAGAATGCTGAATCAAGATTCTCTCTTTCAACGTTGCCGATGGCAATCTCTACACCAGGAAGGGCAGCAGGTGCTGTCATTTCAAATGGTATAAGTCCCGCATTCACCGCTTCTGTCACATCCCTGATTGCCGCCGCCGGCATTTGAGGTGGTATGGACATTGTCATTATGCCTGTGTCCTTCACTGCCAGAAATGTCCCATCCTTAATATCTGCAAGCGGCAGTGCAGACTCTGTTGTCGCTTCTGAAGCGTTGTAAATCACCCTTTCTCCGTCTTGACGGATTGCCTCAATTCTATAATTGCCCTGGTCGTCGACCGTAACAAGTGTGACCTTGACAAGTGTCTCATCGCTCTGCAATTCCTGTACTCCCTGGGCAAAGAGCATAGCACCGGAGAAGAGCAGAACTGCAATAGCTGAAAGTATCCTTCTCATTAGAAACCTCTTCTTTCTGTGTGTTTTTCTTCAAATTTAGCTATATGAGGATGTGTGGTCAACGAAGAGATGTGGAGATTCTGTGGAAATGGGTAATGTGTTACAATTGAATCATGACAGATACTGATAAGAGACTTTTGAGAAGGACTGTAGATATTGCGCACCAGGCAATGGAGAAAGGCAATCATCCTTTCGGAGCCCTGCTTGCAGATAAAGACGGTAATATCCTGATGGAGCAGGGTAATGAATTCCAGGAAGGTGGAAGTGCTTATCATGCAGAGACGCTGCTGTTGATGAAAGCGGCAAAGAAGTATTCTCCTGAGGAGCTGAAGAGCTGTACTCTCTATTCAAATTTTGAGCCATGCTGCATGTGTACAGGTGCACTTTACTGGACGAATGTAGGACGCCTTGTCTTTGGGGCTACGGAGAAGGAACTTCTTGCCTGTACCGGTGATAACGAGGAGAATCCAACATTCTCCCTTTCTTCAAGAGAAGTTGTAGAAAGAGGGCAGAAAGACATCATCATAGAAGGCCCTGTCGAAGATGAGGAGCTTCTGGAGGAAATCCTGAAAGATCACATAGGGTTCTGGAAGTGATAGAGTCTCTTCTTCCTTCAATGCTTCGGCATGAGAATATATCGAGGGTGGAGATGGAAGGTGTTTATATAACGGACCGCCGTGCTCTGCCATTTAATCATGAAGAAGTTCTCTGTCGCAATTTCAGCGAAGTTGCATTAGCTATCAAAGAAATGGTCACTCAGGGCGGAGGACCGCTGGAAGCTGCTCTCAACGCTCTTCTTTTCACTTATAGGCATGATGAGAGTGAGCTCTCTGAAGCCGTTCTCTCTCTTTCATCTGCAAGACCCACGAACACGACTATGAAGAGAGAGCTTGAGAGTGTCATGGAACGCTACAGGGCAGGGGAGAATATGGAGGATGTGGTCTCCTCCGTCTTCAGACGTTATGATGAAATCTACGACAGGATATCTGATATAGGTGAGAGCCTTATTGAAGATGGGGATGGTATACTTACCACCTGCTTTCCGGAGCATACGTTCATGCTTTCGATGAAGAAGGCAGTGCTCGGTGGCAAGCATATCACTGTCTATGTTCCAGAGACTCGTCCATATCTTCAGGGAGCTCATCTGACGGAGCCATGTCTAAGGGAAATGGGTATAGAGTGCTTTCTCATTACCGATGGAATGCCCGGCCATTTCATGCGCTGTGGCAAGATAACAAAATACATGAGTGCTGTTGATCTAGCACTTCCTTCACGCCATGTGGTGAATAAGACCGGCACGCTTGGAAATGCTATTGTGGCCAAGTACTATGGCATTCCATATTATGCTTTTTCAATTGGCCTTGATGAAAGCATGAATGCAGATGAGATTGTGATTGAATACAGGGATGGGGAGAGTCTGAAGCGTATTTCCGGGGTACGTACGGCAGACGAAAAAGCTGCAGCACTCTATCCTTGTTTTGATATAATAGACCCGGAACTTGTTACAGGAATAATAACAGAGGGAGGCGTAATTTGAAGGCTATAATCGGTGGAACCGGTATTGATAAGGACAAGCGTTTTCTTGATGGAATGGAGCGCCTTGTCACAAAGTATGGGGATTCTTACTATTCTGTGATTGACGGCATTGTATTCATGCCCCGCCATCGTCCAGGGCATTCGCTTCCACCTCATATGATTAATTATAAAGCCAATGTGCAGACGCTTGTGGATCTCGGTGTTGATGAGGTCATTTCAATATATGCTGTGGGATCAATCACGCGCCGTCTTGCTCCGGGACGTTTCGGGCTTGTAAGGGATTTCATAGATCTTGCTTATTCCCGTGAGAACACGTTCTATGATGGCAGTACAAGAGAGGTCAGGCATACACCTTTTGTGGAGCCTTTTGACAGGAAACTCGGCGCATGTTTTGCAGGCAATGCGGTTCATGCTGGTTATTCTCTGGCGATGGACTCTGTTTACATAACAACAAATGGCCCCAGGCTGGAGACACCGGCTGAGATCATGGCGTACAGGAATATGGGAGCAGACGTTGTCGGTATGACGCTGGGAACTGAAGCCGCGCTTTTAAAAGAAGCGGGAATCAGGAATGCAGCTGTTGCCTTCTCGATAAACTGGGCTGCAGGGCTGGATGCCGAGGGGATATCTTTCCTTGAAGATGAGACTGTGGATAAACTTACAGAGGCAATTATAGCGATTGCGGTGAAAACGCTTTCCTGATGTTGAGTTGATCGTGATATAAACGTAAAATCGAGAATTGTGGGAAAGCAAGATTTGACACCAGCTTTCAGATTCCTGAAGCTGACATATGGGACTTATCTGAAAAGAAAGTATCGGATGATGGGCTACGGCATTGAAAAGGTTCTTCCCTTCAAGGGGCCTGCTGTTGTCTTTGCCAATCACACTCATACCAATGATCCTTTTTTCATCTCGGCAATGTATCCATATACAATCAGATGGGTTGCGGGAAGTTATCTCTTTAAGATGAAGGGGGTAGGGTTCCTTCTCCGCAATCTCGTACATGCCATCCCGAAAGTCCAGGGAAGAAGCGATCTCGAGACAATCAGGAATATATCGAGAGCTCTGAAAGAGGGGGACATTGTGGGCCTTTTTCCTGAGGGGACAAGGAGCTGGGATGGCGAGATGATGGATATCACAGGAGCAACTGCAAAGCTTGTGCGCATTTTTAAGGTTCCTGTGGTGTTTGTTCATATCGAAGGTGGTTTCCTGAATAAGCCACGATGGTCGGATACAGTCAGGAAAGGGCCTGTTTCGGTTCGTGTAGTGAAAGTCCTGACTCCAGAAGAAATCCAGAAGATGAGCCTTGATGAAATCACGGCTTTAACAAAGGAATACCTTTCATTCTCCACCGATGAATGGCAAGAGAGGGCGAAGATTCCGTATCTGTCCGGAACTCTTGCTGAAGGTTCTGAGCGTCTTTTCTATCTATGCCCTGAATGTCATTCCTTCTCCACGATTCATTCTCATGGAGGAACTGCAGAGTGTTCCAGCTGTGGTTTCTCGGTAACTTTCGATGATTACGGAAGAATCAGGACGAATAATGCTGAAATAGCATATACAAGGCTTTCTGACTGGCACCACTGGGAGAGAAAAGAGCTTTCAGAAATCTATGCAGGGACTGAAAGCGGGGAAATCTTCTCTGACCACGGAATACTTTTCCAGATTCCAGGTAAGAAGAAGCTGCAGACAGTTTCTACCTCTTTTGAGATAAGCGGTGAGAAAGAAGGTCTCAGATTTACATTTGAAAATGAAATCAGGCACAAAGAAAAGAGTTTCAAGGAGCTTTTCTTCCCGTTTGCTTCTCTTGAATCAATTGTCATAAATGCTAAACAGACTGTGGAATTCTATGCTGATGGCATGGGGATGCGGACGATTTCTTGGACCTAAGCGATAGTTTTATCTTTCATGATCTTCGACCTGAACTCAAGTGGGCTGAGGCCTCCAAGTGACATCTTTATTCTTCTTTCATTGTACCAGTGGATGTAGGCATCCACTCTGAGTATAAAATCCTGTATAGAGATGCCTTTCCAGTCCTTCCCATAGAACATCTCATTTTTCAGTCTTCCGAAAAAACCCTCACAAGCAGAATTGTCGGGAGAACAGCCCTTTTTTGACATGGATCTTGTGAGTCCCGCTTCGGCCATGATGTCAATCCATTCAGGCCATCTGTAATGGCATCCCCTGTCTGAGTGGATTATCGTCTCATTGCAGTCTTCAAGCTTTGCGATGCCATTGCGGAGCATGCTGTTTGCAAGTTCCGCATTTGGACTTGTTCCGATGCTCCAGGAGATCACCATTCCATCATAGCAGTCAACGAGAGGAGAGAGGTAAACCTTGCCGGCAGGGATGCTGAATTCAGTGATGTCGGTAAGCAGCTTCTGCCCTGGTGAATCCGCATGGAAATCCCGGTTGAGAAGATTCGGCACCTCAGGCGAGATCTCTCCTTTATATGAGCTGTAACGCTTCTTCTTGACGAAGGCGATCGCAAGCCCCTCTTCCTTCATCAGGCGCCGTACAACCTTCTCTGAGACGGTTATGCCATCCCTCTGCAGAAGACAATTGATACGTCTGTATCCATAGCACTCATTGTTCTCTTCGAACAATCTGCGTATCCTGGTTCTCAGATCTGCATGCCTGTCATTCCTTAGCGCATTGCGGCAATAGCAGTAACTGCTTTTGCTGATTGAGAAGATCGGGAGAAGCTCTTTCAGACGGTAACGTTCTCTTAGGGCATCAATCACAAGAGACTTCTCCCTGTTTGTCAGCCTTTCCAGACTGATGCCCTGATCTTTTTTTAGCAGTTCGGCTGCCTTCTCCAGACATGCAAGCTCTATCTCAGCATGCCGCCTTCGCTCCTCAAGCTCCCTGTTCTTCTCTTCCAGTTCTGCTATGCTATTCTCATATCTGGCGATGATCTCCTCTGCTTCCTCAATACTGCTGATTATGATCGGGACCTGTGTGTCTTCTGTCTTTCTTTTGCTCATGGAGATATTGATATCATGTGCAATCTCTCTTTTCCATGTGTAAAGGGATGATCTGGAAACACCTGCTCCTTTTGCAGCTTCCTCTGCGCTTCCTGTCCGCGTGGCAAGCTTCATAACGCAGTCTTTCTTCTTCTCCATCGATGGATGCTTGTCTCTTTTCAGATATCCCTCATGGATGATTCTTTCCCCAGGCGCAAGCTCATCTATCCATTCCATCAGCTTCTCCCGGCTCGGATATCCTAAGCTCCTGATCGTGTAGCTGATCTGCTTCCCGTGTCTAAGATAGAAATCGACGGCTTCCTGCTTTTCTTCTTGACTATACCTGCTGTTACCTGCACATCTTTCATGGAGCTTTCCTGTCTCTTCGTATTCCCTGGCCCATTTGACAAGCATTTTGCGATCAGGATAACCAAGCTCCCTTATAACAGCTGATACTTTCCTGCCATACTTGAAATACATCTCTACTGCTTTAATTCTCTCTTCCAGTGCGTACATCTATTCATCTTTCCTTTATTTCTAGGTCCAAGGTTTTGTCCGCACCTCC
>CALXYN010000022.1 GCA_944392975.1 uncultured Spirochaetaceae bacterium
CTTTTGTCAACCATTTGATTGGATATTGCTGTTTTTATTCCCATTCTTGACTTACGGGCTCAAATAAAGCAGGACCGGAGTCCTGCTCTGTAGTTGATTAATGAATACTGCCGATTCTTAAAATTGATTTATGCGACAGCCCCTTTTTCTTTAAAATAGAATACTGCTTGAAAAACTGAGATATCTATTATTTTATCAATTAAAAATTAATGTATTCTGAATAAATAAAAACATATATTTCCTCTTTTGCATTAAAAATATTTGCGCGATGTGAGATATGCCCATATACTGATATCGGTTACTGTGGAAGCGGAAGAATCTCTACATAGCTTGGAATTCTTGTCCGGCCTTCACATCTGATAAAGGAGGAGATATGAAGGATTTCTTTTGTCTCGCTGAAAAAAACACCAATGTAAAGACCGAGGTCCTTGCTGGCTTTACGACGTTCTTTACAATGGCCTACATCATTTTCGTTAACCCGAATATGCTTGCAGAGACCGGCATGAGCTGGCATGGCGTCTTTGTCGCCACCTGTCTTGCTGCCGCTGTTGGAACACTCATCATGGCACTCGTTGCAAATGTTCCGTATGCAGTAGCCCCGGGAATGGGTCTTAACGCGCTTTTCACCTATACAATATGTCTCGCGGGAGGCTTTGTATGGCAGGAAGCGCTTGCAATGGTTTTCATCTGTGGTCTTATAAACATCATCATAACCGTAACCAAACTCAGGAAAGCAATTGTTAAATCCATTCCAGAAGGTCTCCAGAATGCTATCGGAGGTGGTATTGGTCTTTTTATCGCATATCTTGGTATGAATAATGCAGGTCTTGTCTCCTTCACAGGAGCTTATCCAAGCGTGACACCTGGTATGCAGCCATTTAATGCACCACATCTTGTTCTTGCAGTAATCGGTCTTCTCATCATCGTTATCCTGATGGTCATGCAGGTTAAGGGAGCAATACTTATTGGTATTGTAGCTACTACAATTATCGGTATTCCAATGGGCGTTACACAGATTCCTGAGACAATTTTCTCTGGAAGCGAGACTCTCCAGGGCTTCAAGGATGTTGCATTCAGCTTCTTTGGAAAACCTGGCCTCGGATCTCTTTTCTCGAATGCTTCCAAGATTCCATTCGTGCTTGTAACAATCTTCTCAATGTGTCTTTCTGATACATTCGATTCTATCGGTACATTCATCGGAACAGGCCGCAAGAGCCATATATTCGATGCGGAAGATGAGAAAGCACTTGAAGGTTCTGGATTCAAGAGCCGTCTTGATAAAGCTCTTGTAGCAGACAGCTTCGCAACAAGCGTCGGCGCTCTCTTCGGAACAAGCAACGCAACGACATTCGTAGAAAGCTCTGCTGGTATTGCAGCAGGTGGACGCACAGGTCTTACCAGCCTTGTGACAGCATTGATGTTCATCGTATGTCTGCCATTCTCTGGACTTATTGGCATGGTTCCATCAGCAGCAACATCTCCGGCTCTTATCGTTGTCGGTATCCTGATGGTTGAGCCATTTGCTGAAATCAACTGGAAAGATCTCAAGGAAGCAGTTCCTGCATTCTTCACAGTTGCTGTCATGAGCTTTACATATGGTATCACCAATGGTATTGCAGCAGGTTTCATCATGTACTGCATTACAAAGATCTTCACAAAGAAAGCAAGAGAGATCCACCCGATTATCGCTGTGGCAGCTGTACTCTTCGTGATTGATTTCATTCTCAAGGCAACAGCATAAAGCTTTTACCTGCTCATATGGCCCGGAGCATTGTCTCCGGGCTTTTTCGAGGTCATATGCATACAGTTTTTATTTTCGGAGATTCCACTGCCGCGCCTAAAAAGGAGTTTATCCGTCCTGAAACAGGATGGGGTGAAAAGTTTTCAGGATATCTTAAGGCTGGCTATCAGCTCGATAACAGAGCAATAAACGGCAGGTCGACAAAGGATGCAATATCAAGAGGAGAGTTTTCTGATGCTCTTCTTTCTGCCAAGGCTGGTGATATCGCCCTGATTCAATACGGACATAATGATGAGAAGCTTGAAGATGAAAGCCGGGGAACCAGACCTTGGCTTGAATTTGTGGATAATCTTCTCTATATGGCTGATGAGCTGAAGAAGAAAGGTGTGAAAGTGGTTTTCATCACTTCGATTGCCAGACGCCGTTTTGTATCAGGAAAACTTCAGGATACCCATGGAGACTGGACTGCTGCCATGAAGTATGCAGCTTGGAAAGCTGGAGTACCATGCATAGATATGACAATCCCCACGATGGTCGGAATCGCGATGATGGGAGATGAGGAATCAAAAAGATACTTCATGAATTTTGGCCCGGGACGGTATGCAAATTATCCAGAAGGCAAAGAGGATGACACGCATCTTTCTCCAGAAGGTGCTGAATGGATTGCAAAGCTTGTTGCAGAAAGGCTTATGGATGTGGAGGATTGCTGTGAATCTTATTGAGACCTTGTTTGAGAGCGGACATACAATTGCCTGGGATTACATCTCTTCGTTCCAGTTCCTGCCGGATGCACTTCTAGGTATCGGGGATTTCATCCGCGGAATTCTGAAAACGGGATACGATGAGATTAGAGAAGGCGTATGGGCCTCTCCTTCGGCCTTAATTGCAGAAAGTGCATGCATTCTTCCTCCTTGCATAATAGGTGCAAATACAGAGATAAGACACTCTGCTTTTATCAGGGGAAATGCTGTCATCGGAAACAATGTCGTGATAGGCAATTCTGTCGAGATCAAGAATGCCATCATCTCGGACTGTTCAGAAGTTCCGCATTTCAATTACGTTGGGGACAGCATTCTTGGGTTCAAGGCACATATGGGAGCAGGGGCCATCACATCGAATGTGCGTTCAGATAAGAAGAATGTCATTCTTCATCTTCCTGATGAGGATATAGATACAAAGAGAATGAAAGTAGGTGCATTTCTCGGGGACAGGTCAGAGATTGGCTGTAATTCGGTGCTGAATCCTGGGACTGTCATAGGGCATGACGCAATTGTCTATCCGCTCTCGTCTGTCAGAGGGTATGTACCCCCATCTTCGATTTACAAAGGATTTGGGAATATCATAGAGAGAGTGTATTGAGGAGGATATTATGTTCTGCACAAAGATTGGGAATGAGTACAAATATGATTTATCTGCAGAGAAATTCAGAATTGCTTTTGACTTTCTGAAACGCAAAGACCTTGCATCTCTTCCTGTCGGTTGGATAGAGCTTGGCAATGGCGTCCGGGCATCTGTCCAGCATTATCAGAGTCTTGATGAATGTGAGGCATTCTTTGAAACACATGATAAGTATTTTGATGTCCAATATGTCGTTGAGGGACAGGAACTGTGTGGTGTCTGTTCCCGCTCAGGTCTTACAGTTAAGACCCCTTACAGTGTTTCTGATGACATCACGTTCTATGAGAATCCGGATGTATATGGAAACGTTCTCCTCTCTGCTGGAGACTTCATCCTGCTCACGCCGGAAGATGCTCATAGACCTCGTATCACAGCTTCTGAGAAGAGGAATATAAAGAAAATCGTCATAAAAGTTCCTGTTTGATTATTATTCTTTATTGTAAAAAGAGATAGGTAGAAAATCGGAAATTTTTGAAATCGATTGCAAAATTTTTCTTTACAATTCTTCTTACTGGTAATAACATGATTCTGGAACTTAGCTTTTCGCACCATGTGTGCATTTGAAAGGAGAATGAAATGGATTGTGTTTACAAAATGGGCAATCTGAGAATCGTGGATCTTACAAAGACCCTTGACCCTGCTACTGAGACCAGAAGATGTCATCTCTATCGTTTCAATACAGGTGGACCAATCCCTGATTTTCACACGATCATGGACCTCACAAGCCATCTTGGAACTCATTGCGAGTGTCCGTATCATCATGATGACAACTGGCCAAGCGTTGCAGAGCTTCCTCTGACAACATTCTTTGGACGTGCAATATATGTGACAATCCCAGATGCTGCTCCTAACAGCCATATCACAAAGGAGATGCTTGACAAGTACTGCCTTCCGAAGATGAAGGATGATTCAATTGTCATTATCGATAGCCCTTACAAGCTCACACCTTTTACTCCTAAGACAAACACCGCAGAAGACAAGAGACTCTTTGTAAACGGGGAGACTGCTGAGTGGTTCAAGGAACATAAGGCAAAATGTGTAGGATTCGGCGATGGCGTTTCCATTGAGAACTGCAATGAGGATGTAAAGCCATTCCATGACATTCTTCTTGCTGAAAACATCGTATTCCTTGAAGTTTTGAAGAATCTCGACAAGCTTGAGAAGGATGTATTCTTCATGAGCTATGCACCGCTTCCGATACTCGGTCTTGATTCCTGCCCTGTAAGAGCATATGCAATTGAAGGTCTTGCAGAGTTCGATAACTGAGAGGTTTTAAGTGAACATTGTTGTTATCGGGGCTGGAGCAATGGGATCAATCTATGGTGGCCGGCTGAGTCAGCATAATGATGTCACGCTTCTGGATACCAATTCAGCCCTGGTGGAGAAAATCAGAGAGGATGGAATAATCCTTGAAGAGGGAGGGGTGGAAAAATGTTTCCATCCCTATGCTACTGCAGATGCGGCAACTCTGAAAAAGGCAGATCTCATCATTCTTTTCACGAAATCGCTCTACTCCTGTTCAGCTCTTGAAAGCGTAAAGAACATTATAGGAGACAATACTTATCTCATGACGCTTCAGAATGGAGCTGGACATGATAAGCTTCTTTCGTCTTTCGCGGATTCTAGCCGTGTGATTATAGGTACAACTGAAGATAATGGCGCAGTCCTTTCTCTAGGAAAAGTCCATCACGGAGGAAAAGGCGTGACGAATATCGGAAAGACTGGAAATGGAGACAGGCAGATTTTACAGGATATAAAGACAGCTTTTGATTCCTGTGGATTTGATGTGAGAATCCATGATGATATCCAGCGCCTTATCTGGGATAAGCTGATGACTAATGTCTCTCTTTCCGCTCTTACAGCAATACTTCAATGTGATATGTCATATATCGCAGAGAATGAATATGCTTTCTCGCTATGTAAAAGTCTTATTCATGAAGCTGTTGAGGTTGCAGCGGCTATGGATATTCCCTTTGATGAGAATGTTGTGATAGAGAGAGTCAGGAAGACATCTGAGAACAACAAGGGTGGTTATACATCCATCATGATGGATATCAGAAATGGCAGGAAGACAGAAGTGGATACAATCAGTGGAGCTGTAGTTGATAAAGCAAAGGAACTTGGAATTCCTGTTCCACATCATGAGACTGTCGTTAAGCTGATTCATGCTCTGGAAGGTGTGAAGCGAGGATAGAATGGGGCTCACGATCTATGATATCGCGAAAGAAGCTGGGGTATCTGCAAGTACGGTAAGTCGTGTTATCAATGCCCGGCCGGGAATAAAGAAAAGCACCAGGGAAAGGGTGGAGAAAATACTCCGCGACTCCAATTTCTCTGTCAGTGAAGCTGCCCGTGGTCTTGTCAACCAGACTAGCCGCATGCTGGGAATCCTTGTTTCGGATATCAGAAATCAGCACCATATTGAAGGCGCATATATGATAGAGCAGCATTTCATGAAAAAGGGATATTGTTCCCTGATTCTCAATGCTGGTGATACAGATGAGAGCCGCGCAGAATATATACGTATTCTCTCATCCCGCAGGGTGGAAGCCGCTGTCCTGATAGGTTCTGTTTTCCAGAGCGAGAAAGTTAGAAAGGCAATTATTGATTATATGCCAACAACGCCTATTGTCTTTCAGAATGGCGAGTTTGATCTTTCCAATGTCTCATCAGTCGTTGCAGATGAGACGGAAGGAACTGCTGAGGCTGTAAGATATCTTTATAATCAGGGCAGACGCAATATTGCATATATAAACAGCAATGACACGCCATCGAACAGAAAGAAGATTGCAGGATATGACAAGGCCTGTGCTGAGCTTGGCCTTGAGAGTATTCTCTCCGTTTCCGGAGATTCTGCTGAGGAGAGTGCGGATACGACAGAGCATCTCCTTTCCGAACATCCGGAACTTGATGCCATAATTTATGCTGTCGATCTTCTCTGTGTCGGAGGTGCAAGACGCCTTCTCGATTTGGGAAAGAGCATACCCAAGGATATAGCTTTGATAGGTACGGATAATTCGCCGTTCTCAATACTTGCAAATCCAAGACTGTCCACAATAGATACCAAGCTTTTCGAGCTTTCTTCTGCCTGCTCTGATATTCTCGAGAAAGCAATAGAGAATCCCTCATATACAGAACATGTAGTAATCAGGCCATCTCTTGTTCTACGTGAAACAACCTGAGTTTCATTGGTTCTGAATAAGCTTCTTTTTGCCAATATCCAAAGGAAGGGACGCCGGTATTTCCGTTTTCAAGGCAAGGGTTCCCAGTGTGTAGAGCTTTGTATCAGAAGAGACTTCTGTTTTCCTGTATTCTTTCGGTGTTTTCCCGTAATACTCCCGGAAACGCCTGCAGAAATAGCTGATTGATTCAAAACCGCATTCTGCTGCTATATCCATCATTGCCTTGTTTGTCGTAATCATTTCGTGGGCAGCTGCTTCCAGCCTGATTGTATTGATTATTTCAGTGGGAGTTTTCCCAAGATACTTCCTGCATGACCTTGAAAGATGTTCTGGAGTTTTTCCCGAAAGTTTGTACATGACAGAAAGACCCCTAGAGAAGTTTTCCTTTTTCGTCATTTCAAGAATCAGCCAGTTCATCCATTGAGGAATCGAAACCGATGATTCTTCCAGACCTGTATTCCCGAAATACTTTGTGATGATTCTGAATATGAGGCTCTTGTATCTTGCATCTGACTTGTCTTTCATTATTCTTTTTGAAAGTACAAGCTGCTGTAATTCCCTTATGAGGGCTATCAGATCAGTATAATCTAGAGTGATGGATGGCGGAAATTCTGAATCTAGAAGTTTCGTTCTCAGCTTCTCATCATCGAGATAGTTCATCAAAGCATTAATGGTTTTCGTATCGATTATGATATTGATGATACGGAAATTGTCAGAGGCAGAATCATAGTAGTGAATATCATCAGGACGTGTGAAAAACAGCATTCCCGTAGAGATTTCCTCAGCCTTTCCGTTAACATGATGCATAGCATATCCCTGATCCACCAGAAACACTTCATAGTAGTCGTGATAATGACAGACTTTCAGCTGCTGCTTGTCTGAGATATAGGAAGCATAACTGTTTCCTGCTTCCATGTACGGTGTTGCATATAGTTTGACCACGTTCATGCTGTTGATTGTATCATGATATCTTTTTACCGTAAAATATCAAAATATAGCAATTATTCTGTTAATTGAGGGCAAGAAGGCTCTGATTATGGCTCTTATACTGTGGCTGATACCCGGTAAGGAGAGGGTCAATATGAATCACTGGAAAGTAAAGAATCCACGTCCTGATCTCAGTTTTGAGATTGCATTCACAGCTGCATACCGCAAGGCAAAGAAGAAGTATAATCATCCGGCTCAGATTGAGCTTGCCTGTCTTCAGGCACAGTACCCGGCAGTATTGATGCCGATTGAGGATAATGATGTTCTTGCAGGGCGCATCCAGTTTGGACTCGTCGGTTATGGTATCCAGGGGCAAACTGGAGGAACAGGGTATTACATTGATGAGCCAAGGGTCACGCAAGCCCTTGAGAGGCAGGCAGGAAATGCGAAATACAGGGAAGATCTTCATGACCTGCTCACATTCTGGAAATCCAGAAATACATATGGACAGGTTTTCAGAAATACTCCCAAAGAGATTTCCGAGATAATTCCTTCTGATAAATGGGAAACGCAGCCTGTTGCGGCTTCTCCTATTATCAGAATGGCAGGTGCTTATATCGATTTCGACAAGCTTGTACATATCGGTATCTGCGGACTTGAGGATGAGGTTAGGGCAGCTCTTGATACAGCCGCTGAGAGAGGAAAGGATCCTGTTATATATGAATGCATGCTTGGTGCTTTGCAGGTACTGAGGAATTGCTGTGCATTTTATCAGGAAGAGGCCACGGCAAAGGCTGCCGTCGCACCAACTGCAGAGAGAAAGAAAGAGATGGAGGATCTTGCCAGAGCTCTCGATGGTATCCAGAAACATGCGCCAGAAAGCATGCTTGAAGGACTTCAGCTCTGCTGGCTTTATGGCCTTATGTGTCCACTTGTAGAATTCGGCCGCATGGATGTCTACATTGGTGACCTTTATGTTCATGATATCGACAACGGAATCATAACTGAGCAGGAAGCTCTGAAGATGGTGCAGTCATACTTCTATCTCATTGATAGTCTTGATGATGAGACGGACGGTCGTGTAATAGTCGGTGGTTATGGCAGAAGGAATCCTGAGAACGCAGATAGGTTCTGCCTCGTTGCCTGTGAAGCCTGTCGCACAGTGAAAGAGATTCTTCCTCAGTTCACACTTCGCTTCAACAAACATACTCCTGAAAATGTCTGGAAGGCTGCAATGAGATGTATAGGAGAGGGAAGGACATATCCGCTTCTTTACAACGATGATGTCCTTGTTCCTGCTGTCATGAATGCTTTCGACGTCGACAGGGAAAGAGCAGAAACCTATATGCCGCTTGGCTGTGGAGAAATTGAATTCGATCATTACAGTTTCGGTTCTCCAAACGGTTCGCTTGGAACACTGAAGATACTTGAGCTGGCAATTCATGGAGGATATGATCCGGTTTCTGATACATATCTGTCATTCAAATCAAAGCGTCTTGATGAATGCTCTTCATATGACGAGTTTGTTGATATTTACAAAAAGCATCTTGAACGTTTCATAGAGTGCCAGGCCAAATATGAGCGCTATATCTATGATTCAATCGGATCGATGCATCCTTTTATGATGGTGACGATGCTCTACGATGGTTGTATCGAGAGAGGAAAAGGTATTTTCAACGGTGGTTGTGAGTATCTTGCAGGAACGCTTGAGTTGTATGGCAATGTCAATGTTGCAAACAGCCTTGCAGCTATAAAGAAGCTGGTTTTTGAAGAAAAGAGCCTCTCTGCCAAGACACTTATCGATGCTCTGGATGCTAACTTCTTCGGATATGACAAAGAGCGCAGGATGATGCTGGATGCTCCGAAATACGGAAACGATCTGCCATATGTTGATGACATCCTTGTGGATCTGCACAACTATCTTTGTCAGAAAGTCCGCGAGCAGGCACCGAAAGTCGGATTGAAGAGCTATCTTTGCGTGAATATAAACAATGCTCAGAATACGACGCTTGCACGCTGGGTTGGAGCATCTCCTGATGGACGCAAGTCCGGAACTCCTATGGCTAATGCAAATAACCCGTCTTCGGGCTCTGATAAGAACGGATTGACAGCAATGCTCAATTCAATCGTGAAACCATCTCATGCGAATATGGCTGGAATGGTCCAGAACATGAGATTCACGAAGGAAACCTGGAACGATGCCGATGGCAAGGTGCAGTATCTTCTTGTCGATTACTTCCAGAGAGGAGGGGCTCAGTCAATGATTACTGTTGTCGGAAAGGATGATCTGTACAACGCCATGCAGCATCCAGAGGATTATAAGGATCTGATTGTCCGTATTGGCGGTCTCAGTGCCAGATTCGTTGATTTGAAGAAGGATGTACAGCAGGAAATCTATGACAGGACAAGCTACTGAGCTGATGGCTCCCGTTTTCGATGTGCAAGGGTTCTCTCTCAATGATGGCCCTGGCATCCGTACGGTTGTTTTCTTCAAGGGTTGTCCGCTTTCATGCAAATGGTGCCATAATCCGGAATCACACACAGGGCGCAGGGAACTGATGTTCCATAAGCGCCTCTGCGTGGGGTGCATGGAGTGCGTGAAGGTCTGCAAGCATGGTGTTCATGAAACAGTCCTGGAAAATGGAGTTTATGTTCACCATGTACATCCTGAGAGATGTGCAGGTTGTGGCGAATGCCTGAAGGTCTGCTGTTATGATGCACTTTCCTTGGTCGGAGACGAATACACTATTGATATGCTTTACAGGCGCATAGAGCATGATCTCAGGTATTACGATATCAGTACTAGGGATGGTAAGAAAGGAGGCGTTACCTTTTCCGGCGGAGAACCTTTATTGTATATGGACTTCATTGAGAGTTTTCTTGGAAAGATTCCAGGTGTCCATACTGCAATTGAAACATCCGGCTTTGCTTCGGAATCGGTTATAAAGAAGGCTGCGAAATGTATTGATCTATTCCTTTATGATTATAAAGTAACAGATCCAATCAGACATAAACAGCTTTGTGGTGTTGATAATTCAACGATTTTTAAAAATTTAGAGTACCTTTATGAGATGAACAAGGATATTATTATCAGGTTGCCATTGATACCTGGTATTAATGATACTCCGGATCATCTCGATGGGATTGCTTCGCTTTTGAAGACTCATCCGCGAATAGAGCGGGCTGAGATCATGCCGTATCACACTTTCGGTATTGGAAAGAGTGAGGAGCTTGGAAAGGAGCCGGATAAGGACATGCCTTCTTCCGGAGCGACGGAGGAAGATGTTTCCAGATGGCTTGATGAACTTCATGAGCGGGGAGTCATGAATGTTTTCAGATCCTGAAATGGATTCGGAAATAAAAGGAGGAAAAGATGAAAAAGGTCATCAGTATTGCAATGGTTATGATGCTGGCTGTCGCTACGCTCTTTGCTGGAGGTACAGGAGAAGCAACTGCAGCTAATAGTGGAAAGAACCTTCTGGTTTCCGTATGGGCAGGCCCACATGCTGATTTGCAGAAGCAGGTCGTAGCGGACTATCCGGATGCAAATGTGACTATTGATGATGTCGATTATGGTAACCTCAAAGCCAAACAGCTTACATCTTTCCAGGCTGCTCCAGGCTCTGGAAATTACGATGTAGTATGGGTCAACAGTCTTTGGATGAAAGAATATACCGATGCAGGTTACATTCTTCCTCTCAATGATTACATCGAAGCTTCTGGCCTTGATACTTCCATGTATTCAAAAGGTCTTCTTGATGGATGCACATTCGATGGACAGATTTACGGATTCCCGACATATGCTCAGACAATGATTCTTGTATATGACAAGGCAGCATTTGAGGAAGAAGGTCTTGAAGTCCCGACAACGGCAGATGAACTTATAGCTGTTGCAAAGCATTTCAAGGAAAAGGGAACAGGAATCGCATTCCCAGAGAAGCAGGGTAGTGGCGATACGCTTTTCTCACAGCTCCTTTTCTCCGAAGGTGGTTCATATTTCGATGAGAACGGAAGACCAGCAATGGATAGCCCAGAGGCCATCAGAGCTGCCACAATAATCGATGAACTTGGAAAATATGCTATCGATGGATGTCTTGCATGGCATCATGACGAGTGTGCAGAAGCTGTAAGAATGAAGGATGCACCTATTGCAATCGTTATGTCTGCTCTTTGCAACCAGAACCATGATCCGGAAAAGTCTCTCATCGTTGATACAGTAGGTTATGCACCAATGCCGGGAACAACAGGACTGGCAGCAGCTACAAATACATTCTGGGTATGGGCAGTTGCAAGCAACGCTACAGATCCTCAGGCAGCTTATGATCTCTGTGAATGGCTGGCAAGTCCGGAAGTGGAGAAGAGACAGACTATTGCAGATCAGCAGATCAGTGCAATTGAGACAATCAGCTCGGATCCTGAAGTTCTTGAAAAAGCACCATTCATTCCTGTTGTCATGGAACAGCTTGCTAATGGAAAGACAGAACCATCTCTCGTAAGTTTCGCAGCTTATAAGACGGAACTTCAGACAGCTCTTTCTGAAATTGCAACAACTGACGAGGATCCTGCAGTCATCATGCAGAATCTCCAGGCAAAACTCGAGACTATGGATTTCAGCTATTAATGATTCTGAATAAGTGAAAAAAGGAGGAACAGTATGAAGCATCGAACGTTTGAATTGTCATTGGAAAGAGGAGATCTGCTTCCTCTTCTCCTGATGATGCCTACTTTGATAATAATCCTGTGCATCATGATTGTTCCTCTGATTTACGGTTTTGTCCTTACCTTCTTCAATGCCGGGTTTGGCAATTCCGGTTCTCCGGCCTTTGCCGGATTTGACAACTGGGTAAGGTTCTTCAAGGATGAGACAAGCCGCAAAGCTGTACTGAACACAGTCTGCTTTTCGCTAGGAGCCACAGCTGGTGACTTAGTTCTTGGAACAATCTGTGCTCTGCTCCTTGTAAAGCTTCCGAGGATTGTCTCCTCCATTTTCCGCCCGATTGTCACGATGCCTCTTCTTGTATCTCCTGTTGTAGTTGGTCTTATATGGAGATACATCTATGACCCTCGCGGTATTCTTTACTGGATACTTGGCCAGTTCGGGATTACTATCGAGGATTTCCCTGGCGTTACGATGCCATCAACAGCGCTGCTTTCCACAATTATTGCCCATTGGTGGCAGGTTACACCGTTTGTTGTGATTGTCCTTACAGCAGGGCTGCTTTCAATTCCTGATGAGTATTATGAGGCTGCAAGGATAGATGGAGCTGGTGCTTTCAACACATTCTTCAGAATCACTCTTCCACAGCTCAGGAATGTTTACATGACAGTTCTCATCATAAGCGGTGTTGATACAATCAAGATTTTTGACATTATCTATGCACTCACTGGTGGTGGTCCGAACAATTCAACCATCTCTCTCAGTATATATGGATATAATCAGGCATTCGTTCAGTCCAACCTGAGCTATGCAATGGTTATTTCGGTGATGACAATGGTGCTTTCTTTCCTGATTTTCGGAATCCCATTCGTACGTAACAACATTGCAAGCAACAAGAGGTGAGATATGAGTTTACGAACTAGTTATAAGGCTCGCAGGATAGCTTTGAGAATTTTCATGTTGCTGATTCTTGCCATTTTCATTGTATGGACAGTGACTCCGATTTATATAATCGTCAGCAATTCATTCAGGAAAACAATCGAGATGAAGGTAATGCCTCCAAAGTTCATTTTCGAACCTACATTCACGCATTATGAGAAGATTCTTACCCTGGACAGGTTCGGTGTATTTTTCAGGAATTCCATAATAATCTCCTGTTTCTCGACTTTCCTCTGTATAATGCTCGGCTCTCTTGCTGCTTATGGCCTGAAGCTTTTCAAGTCGAAAATCGGGCAGAGAATCTCCAATGTCATGCTTCTTGGAAAGATGGTTCCGTCGATAGCTCTGCTCATCCCACTTTTCATCATGATGAACAGAGTGCACCTTACTGGAACATATGCTGCCCCGATTCTCACTAACTGTTGTCTGAATCTGCCTTTTGTTACATGGCTGATGGTAGGTTTCATGCATGATATTCCAGATGAGCTGATTGAATCCGCAAGTCTTTCAGGATGCTCGAGGGTATCAATCTTCGGAAAGATTATCTTTCCTCTTCTGAAACCGGCAATAGCATCTGCTGTAATTCTTGTTATGCAGAGTTCCTGGAATGAGCTTATGTTCTCACTCCAGCTCACAAACCTCAACACTTATCCTCTGACTGTTGGTATTGCAAGATATGTTGGAGCTGTCTCAGTTGACTGGGGTAAATCAAGTGCAGCAGCCACTATAACAATGGCGCCAATCATAATAATCGGATTCTTCCTGCAGAAATATCTTGTAAGCGGTATGACAGCAGGTGCTGTAAAGGGGTGAACATGTACTACGGAGCACAATATTTCAGGCCACCGTTCCCTGCAAAGGAATGCTGGCAGAGAGATTTGGATAATATGAAGGCCCTGGGTTTCAATTACATCAAACTCTGGGCAGTATGGAACTGGATTGAACCGGAAAGGGGACAGTTTGATTTCTCAGAGCTCGATGAACTTGTTCGTGAATCGGGTAAAAGAGGTCTTCAGGTTGTAATCAATTTCATCCCGGAAGGTGCTCCGTTCTGGACGGATACGGATGAGGATGGATTGTACCGGACTGCAGATGACCAGAAAATACGTTATGGTGGTCCTGCGAATATTCCCAGTGCCGGATGGCCTGGAAGATGCATGCATGATCCGGAATTCAGAGGGTATGTTGAGACATTCATAGAAACAACAGCAAGACATTTCAGCCAATACGATGAGGTTGTCGCATATGATGTATGGAATGAGCCGCATCTTGAGCCGATGTACGATTACAGAAGCAACATGCTCTGTTATTGTCCTCACTCAATACAGGCTTTCCGTTCATGGCTGAAAAAGAAATACGGTACAGTCGAGAAACTGGGGAAAGCTTGGTACAGGAAATACACAAGCTGGGAAGAAGTTAATCCGCCAAGACGTTTTGGTACCTGGGCCGATATGATTGACTGGAGAAGATTCTGGCTCGAAGAATTACGGTCATGGCTTCGTATCCGTGTTGCAGCTGCAAGAAGAGGAGCTCCTGAAAAACCTGTACAGACCCATGTTGCTTACAGCGGCATTCTTGGAAACAAGATGGAGGGAGGCCTTGCCAATGAGCTTGGCGACGAATTCCTTCTTGCCCCTGAGGTTGATATATTCGGTCTTTCAAGTTTCCCGATCTGGCTTATGGGAAGGGAACATATGTTCCGGCATTTCATAACCAATGAGATTGTTGCAGCTTCATCCAGAGGTAAGGTGTTTTACCAGGTTGAGCTTCAGGGAGGAGGTGGAAAACCCGGCCTTCTGGGAGGATGTGTGCCTGCAGCCGATGATGTGAGGGTGTGGAACTACAACACAGTCGCAGCTGGAGGAAAAGGGTCTGTCTACTGGCAGTATGCCCCGGAACCGGCAGGCGTGGAATCTCCTGGTTTTGGTCTTACTGGTTTCGAGGGAGAAAATACTCCAAGAAGCATCGAAGCCGGCAGATGCGCCAGAGAACTCGACAACGCTCTTCTTGATTCTGCTTCAATTGTTCCATCGGTTAATGCCATTTATATTTCCAGGGACACAGATCTTCTGACATTCTCTTCAGAGCGCAGGGAATGGATGTATTCTGGCAGTCTTTCCGGTGCATTTGAAGCGCTATACAGAAAATCCATCCCGGTAAGATTCTTCCATCAGGATGATGTGGATAAGATTCTGGAAAGCGGGATAAAGGTGTTGTATTTGCCAATGCCTCTGGTCCTTTCAGATGATGAAGCTGAGAAGTTCGCTTCTTTTGTAGAACAGGGAGGAATGCTTATCTCTGAAGCCTGTCCGGGACTTTATCATACAGATGGTCTTTTACGTCAGAATCAGAGTGTGATTACCCGCCTTTTCGGTGTTCGCCACAGAGAGGTTCAGGGTATTGAGGGCTGGGGAGACACAGATATTGTGCTTTCAGAAAGCAAGGTTCTTACTGGACGTTTCTACAGAGAACTTGTTGATGTGATGGCAGAAGATGTCTCTGTGTTGGGAAGATTCAGAGATGGAGAGGTTGCGATAACCGAGTACAGAAAGGGAAAGGGTCGAGCCATTCTGATCGGTTCGTATATCTCATCGCATGAAGAGGGCGTTGTACATCCTGAGAATATCGGCTTCCTTTCTGATCTTGCAGTTTCTTCAGGATATGATGAGGTGTCGTCACTTAAAGTAATCGGAGGAGATCCTTTCACTTCTGTTCCTTCTTCAGCAGTCATAAGACTTCTCAAGAACGGAGAGCGCTACATTGCAGTTGCCGTGAACCATGGAAACGATACAGTTCATATCAGTGCTGAGCTGAAAAACGGAAAGACTTGCAATATTGAGCTTCCATCTCGTGATGGAAAATACGTAGAACTTTGACTTGATTCCACTGGCCTGCTTAAAAGGCAGGTCAGTTTGGGATATATCCGAGAACCTTGGACAGCGCTTCAGCTGTATCTACAATCTTTTTCGCTATCCCCTGAAAACTATCCTGATTGAATCTGAATACGGGCCATGATACGGACATTGCGGCAATTATATGCCCTGTGTAGTCTCTTACTGGAACGCCAATGCAGAACACTTTCTCCTCATGCTCTTCATCGTCAATCGAGAAACCTCGTACCCTTGTCCTTTCCAATTCTTCGATGAGCGCATGGTGTGTTCTGATTGATTTCGGCGTATACGGTTTGAGTGGAACCTCCCTGAAATAATTCTCGATCTCTTGCTCATTCATGTCAGAGAGGAATATCTTCCCGATAGCCGTGCAGTATAGTGGAATTACCTTGCCAACCCGTGAGTACATCCTCAGCGTATAGCTTGATTCTTCCTTCAGTACATATACTGCACTGTTGCCTTCGAGAATACCCATATGCACGGTCTCTCCCAGTTCCTGACAGAGTTCCTTTGCAAATGGTTTTGCTGTGTTTATGAGATCCATATGCCTCAATGAGCGGGAACCGACTGAGAACATCTTCAATGTAAGATGATACATGTCGGCCCCATCTCTGTAGACATAGCCAAGGCTTATGAGAGTGGAGAGAAAACGGAGAAGCGTAGCTTTCGGAAGCTCTGTTACCTTCGAGAGGTTCTCAAGGTTTGTACCTTCCACTTCGGAAAGCGCTTCAAGTATTGATATCGTGCGCATTACTGCGCTCATCTGCTTCTCGTCATCTCTTCCTTTTTCCATCTCAGCCCTCGAAGTATCTCTGTGCGTTGTTGAAGGAGATGTTGCTTACGATTTCTCCAAGCATCTCCGGATCTGCTGGAATCTCACCGTTGTCTGCCCAGCCTCCGATGACGTTGCAGAGTATCCTTCTGAAATACTCGTGTCTCGGGTAGGAGAGGAATGACCTTGAGTCTGTGAGCATTCCGATGAAAAGTGGAAGTGAACCAAGGTTTGCAAGAGTCTTGATCTGCTCCTCCATTCCATCTCTGTGATCGCAGAACCACCATGCTGAACCAAGCTGGATTCTTCCTCTGACACCACCACCCTGATAGCAGCCCATCAATGTTCCGAGAGAGTAGTAATCCTTAGGATTGAGTGAGTAAAGTACTGTCTTCGGGACATCATTTGTGTCTGTAAGTGCAGAGAAGAATGCTGCAACGCCTGCAGAAAGCTCGCTGTCATATACAGCATCGTATCCTGTATCAGGTCCAAGTGCCTTGTACATCATTCCATTGTTGTCTCTGATAGCTGCGAAGTGAAGCTGCATAGCGACATTGTTCTTCTTATAAGCTCTTGCAAGAGCAGAGAGTACGAATGTCCTGTATGCATCGATTTCTATAGCTGTGAGATCTCCGCCATTCATCTTCTTCTGGAATACCTCATTGACCTTTCCTGTCTCCCAGAATGTGTGTGGACATGTCATGAGAGCATGGTCAGAAGCGCGGCATCCCATCTCTACGAAGAATACAAGTCTCTTTTCAAGAGCTGCAACAACATCCTCTGCACTCTTGATTTCGATTCCTGCAGCCTTTCCAAGCTTATCGATATAATCTGCAAAATCCGGCTTATCGATATTGATAGCTTTGTCTGGACGGAAAGATGGAATGACCTTTGCCGGGCACTTTCCTTCATCTCTGATGATCTTGTGATACTTAAGGTCGTCTGCAGGGTCATCCGTTGTTCCTACAGCATAAACCTTGAATTTCTTCATGATTCCGAAAACAGAGAGTTCAGGATTGGAAGCAAACTGCTCATTTGCCTCATCATAGATCTTCTTCGCATTCTTTCTGCAGAATACATCCTTGATTCCGAAGTATCTCTGCAATTCAAGGTGTGTCCAGTGGTAGAGAGGGTTGCCGATGAGATTTTCCATTGTCTCAGCCCATGCAAGGAACTTGTCATATGGATCAGCATCTCCTGTGATGAGCTTCTCATCGAATCCGCATGTCCTCATCTGTCTCCACTTGTAGTGGTCACCACCAAGCCATGCATCTGTGATAGTAGTGAATCTTTTGTCCTCTGCAATCTGCTGAGGAATAAGATGGCAGTGATAGTCGAAAATAGGCATATCTGCTGCATACTCATGATAAAGCGTCTTTGCCATTCCGCTTTCAAGCAGGAAGTCCTTTCCCATGAATTCGTTCATAATACAACTCCATCCTTAAAGATTGAAATCTCTGAGTATCCATTGATTTCATTTTTAGTGCGGGTCTCACCATTTGCTATGGAAATGATGAGCGTAATCAGTTTTTCCGTGACTTTTCTCGGGTCCTCATCGAGCATCGGGGATGCATCGAAATCAATCCAGTCCTTCTTGTGCAGTGCAAGATCATGGTTTGTGGCAATCTTTACTGTCGGCACAGGCGCTCCAAGTGGCGTTCCGCGACCTGTTGTGAAGAGAATCATATGTGCTCCTGCTGCACTCTGGGCTGTTGTGGATACAATATCGTTACCAGGCCCTGAGAGCAGGTTAAGTCCCGGTGTTGTGACCCTATCGCCATAACTGAGGACTGCAGTGACTGGAGCCCTTCCTCCTTTCTGCACACATCCAAGGCTCTTATCCTCAAGTGTTGAGATACCACCAGCCTTGTTTCCCGGAGATGGGTTCTCGTAGACAACCTGTCCATGGGATGTGAAGTAATGCTTGAAATCCTGGATGAGCTTTACAGTCTCGTTATATACCTCTTCGTTGACACAGCGGTTCATGAGAACCTGCTCGGCACCGAACATCTCAGGAACCTCTGTGAGGATACCTGTTCCGCCCATTGCTGTGAGCTCATTGCAGAAACGGCCTACGAGAGGATTTGCAGTGATTCCTGAAAGGCCATCGGATCCACCGCATTTGAAGCCAACAATAAGACGGGACATGGGGACTGCCTCTCTCTTGTCATTCTTCATTACGGAAGCGATTTCCTCTAAGAGATGCTTTCCTTCTGCAACTTCATCCTCAGCTTCCTGGCAGACAAGGAATTTCACTCTTTTCTCATCAACTTCTCCAACCAGTTCCTTGAAAGAGTCCATGGTGTTGTTTTCGCATCCGAGTCCTATTACAAGAACACCGCCTGCATTTGGATGATGAACCAGATCTGCAAGAATCTTCCTTGTATTCTCGTGGTCTCCTCCAAGCTGTGAACAGCCAAAAGGATGAGTGTAGGCATGTACGCCATCCTCAAGTCCAAGCGTCTCATTGCCCCAGCTTTCAAGCTGCATCGAGATTCTGTTCACACAGCCGACAGTCGGGATGATCCAGATAGCGTTGCGGATACCGATTTTTCCGTTCTTACGTACATAGGCATTGATTGTGGGAGTATGATCCTTCCACCTCAGCTTGTCCGCTTCTGCTTCTCTCTTTGCTTCTTCTGCACTTTCCTTGTCGTAGTGATACTCAGCATCCTCGTTAAGCAGTGTGTGGATATTGAAGGCATGAACATGGCTGCCTTTCTTGATATCCTCTTTTGCTGCTCCGATAGGATAGCCATATTTTATGACATCCTCGTCTTTTTTGATGTCACAAAGTGCTACTTTATGTCCTGCGGGAATGTCGGAGAAGACGGTGAATGTATCACCGTCAACTGTTACGACATCACCTTTCATCAGACCTTTGATAGCTACTGCAACGTTATCGCGTGTATTGATTCTGATTAGGTTACTAGACATTTGCTCCTCAGATTTTCTCGATTGCCTTTGTCATTCCATCTGTCCAGATGGATTCAAGGTATTTGCAGACCTTCTCCTCAAGGCCTGGTACTGCTGTGAGATCCTCTCCCCACCATGCACTCTCGGAGAGCACGCTCTTTGAAATGGCAGCTGCTTTCTCGTTTACGCTGCTGTATGAAGCAGAGTAGAGCTGCTGGAATTTCTCAAGCACTTCCGGGCTGTCCTGGATAAGGTATTTCTCTCCGTTTCTGGAACCTTTGAGTGCAGTTCCCTCATACTCTGTACCTTCGTAGAAGGAAATGAGAGCTGCAAGAGAGAATGTGAGGACATCTGGCAGTTTACCTTCTTTCTTGTAGTAACCGAGAAGGGAAGGAAGGTCGCGTGTCTTGAATTTGGAAACGCTATTGAGGGAGATAGAAAGAAGGAGGTGTACGATATACGGATTTGCAAAGCGTTCAAGAACATCTCCTGCATATTCCTCAAGCTGTTTCTTGTCGCCATCCATAGAGGGGATGATTTCCTCGAAAAGGCCTTTCTTTGCGAATGGGAAGATAAGAGGGCTCTTGATGCATTCCTCAACAGTGTTAAGTCCTGTCTGATATGCAGCAAGCACCATCATCGTGTGGGTGCCGTTGAGGATTCTTACCTTTCTTGTGCGGTAGAAGGACATATCATCAGTCCAGATGACATTGACTCCCGCCTTGTCTGTAGGAAGCTCATCCTCGTGAGTCTTTCCATGGCATTCAATGACCCAGAGAAGGAAAATCTCTGCACTATCGAGGAGATTATCCTGATAACCGAGTCTTTCACAGATTTTCTCTGCTTCAGCTCTAGGATATCCTGGGACGATTCTGTCAACGAGGCTGTTGCAGAAATCACAGGCTGTATCGAGCCAGTTGATGAAGCCCTCTTCAAGCTTCCATTCCTCAGCATACTGCTTGACGATTCTCTTGAGGTTGTCTCCATTCTTGTCAATCAGCTCACAAGGAATAGCAATGATGCCCTTGTCCTGTGCTCCGTTGAATGCTTTGTAGCGGTGATAGAGGAATGCGCAGACCTTGCCAGGATAGGAAATCTGAGGCTTGTCCTCGAGCTTGTCCCCTTCATGATATGCAATACCTGCTTCAGTTGTGTTAGATATGATGAATCTCAGGTCAGGATTCTCTGCCTGCTTCATGTACTCGTCATACTGTGTGAATGGATTGATGCATCCCTTGACGCTTGTGATGGTTCTGAACTCCTCAACAGGCTTTCCATTCTGTACGCCGCGGAGGACTGTTGTATAAACACCGTTCTGAGCGTTGATCATATCGCCCATACCATTCTTCAGAGGCTGGATCATCATAACATCGCCGTTGAAGTCTCCCTTTTCGTTGAGAAGATCTACAATCCAGTCAACAAATGCGCGGAGGAAGTTCCCCTCTCCGAACTGGAGGATCTTCACAGGGCGTTCTGGTTTCATGACAGTTTCACTGACATTCTTCATATCTGCACACTCCTTTTAATAAAGACTATTTAATGTATTCAAACTAGAAAACGGAACACGGTTTCAGTTTACACGTCATTCGTGATATGTCAAACAGAATAGCCTTATGATATGACCAAGATGCGTGATATCATATGAAATATGGGCAGAAAAACAGGGCTACTGCTTGCAAATGTTTATCAAGGGGCAAGCCGGGCGATGTGGAGATACGCTTCCGAGCTATCAAGGCATCATGAAGATGATGCTCTGATAATCATCCCGGGAGGCCGTCTTGGCTTTCTTGGATCGAGCGAATATCTGAGAAACAGTATCTATGAACTTGCCGGAAGTGCTTCCCTCGATGGAGCGATGATATGGTCCTCTTCCCTGACAGGAGCTGAGGGTGTTGAAGCTGTCTCCTCCTTCGTCAAAGGTATTGCAGAGCAGCTTCCTGTCGTATCAATGTGCATGACAATTCCGGGAATACCTTCCGTGGATTTCGATGCCTATACAGGCATATACAGTGCAGTGAAGCACTTTATAACAATCCATTCAAAAACGAAGATTGCGTTTATCAGAGGGCCTAGAAATCATAAAAGTGCGGAAGCTCGATACAAAGCATATCTCGATGCCCTCAGCGATTCCGGTATACCGATAAATGAGGAGTTAATCACCACCCCTCGTTCCTGGAGTGATGGTGCTGCAGCTGCACGAGAGCTTATTCTTGAGCGGAAACTCAAAGCCGGAGAGGACTTTGAGGCAGTCGTTGCTGCATCTGACCTGCTTTTACTTGGAGCTGATTCCATTTTCCGGGAAAATGATATCTCTATCCCTGAGGATATCGGGATAGCCGGGTTTAATGACAATGAGGAGAATCAGCTTCTTGATGTCGAACTGACAACAGTGAGAATGCCTATCCGGAAAATTCTTGAGACCTCATTCCTGATGCTTTCTGGAATCAGTATGGATAATTCCACCCAGCCTCCATCGATAGTTCTTCCTTCGGATTTCATTATCCGCCGTTCCTGCGGCTGTGTGGACAGTCTTGGCGGTATTGATAACGCCCGGCATGTAATAAAGGATGAAGACAGTCTTGATTCCTGGCTTAGAAATTATCTTGGTGATGATACTGCGTTCCTTTCATTGCAGAAGATGCTTGAGTACGTCTTTACAGATAATGCAGTTGATCCGAGAACCGTAACAGATGCTGTCTCCAGCTATTTTGACAGTGGTGCGGAGGCCTCCACGATACTTGAGGCAATGAGCTGGAGTGAGGAAATCCTTGGTAAAAAAGAAAGGGTTCCAGGACACCGCGATTACCTTTTCTCTCGCATCGCACATGGAAGCAGAAGACTTTATGCAAGAGAACAGCAGAGACTTGGAGAAGTCTCCCGTATCCTCGATACATTTAAAACGAGCCTTTTAGCTGCAAGATCCTATTCAGCACTGCCACTGATTATGCAGTCACTCTTTCCATCAATGGGTATAACAGGAGCATTATTGATGCTGTATGAGGATTTCCATTATACGAAGATGCTCGGGGGTTTCGCCGCTGACAGAATATATACAGACAGCATACGGTTTCCTCGTAATCTCATTGTTCCTGAGTCCCTTTCTTCTTTTATAGATAAAGGAACATTCATCGTCGAGCCTCTGTTTTATGAGAATCAGGAACTTGGCTATATCCTCATAGCCACAGCGTGGTGCGAAAGCCATGTGCTTGAGGATGTGAGGGCAGCACTCTCTTCAGCGATAAAAGGAATAAGCCTTACAGAAGTTGCTCAGAAAGCCGCTGAAAGCGCAGAAGAAGGAGAGAGAAAAGCAGGAGAGTTCTATGCCAGTGTCTCCGAAGCCTTGAGAGGTCCTCTTTCATCAATGCATAAAATGCTTTCATCAAAGGGTAGGGTTCCCCGGGAGAAGATGACGGAAGAAGTGAGAAAGGCTGAACAGATGCTCTCCCTCTCGCTTGCTGAATTCGGCGAACTCGATATCGAGAAGGCCCTTGTGCCGCTAAAGAGTTTTGCAGAAAGTCTCGAGTCATCACTTTCTGCAGTTGTCACAAAACCGGAGGAGCTGCCATCAATCGAGATGGATGAGGAGAGAATCTCAGAACTTGTCACATTGATATCCTCTGTCATCTCTCCTGATTCTCCACCATGCATTTCATTTAGTCTTGCTGAAGACGGTGTTGTCATTGAAATAAAAGGCAATGCGGAAAAACTTTCAGAGAATCCTGCGTGGAAGCTTGTTGCGCGTATATCCGTGCATCATGGTTTTGAAGTATACACATCTGAAAATTCTGCATCCTTCAAGCTTCCTTATCCCACTGTTTCAGGACGGGCAGGGAAGGCTGATAGCGGTCCAGCTGTATGGCTTTCCGATGAGGATGTGCCGGTATCGATAAAGCATCTTGCTCCTAAGCAGATTGCTCTTTCTGATGCAGAGGAGATTTTCCGCATGGATAAACTCCCTTCTGTGATAGCCTGTTCTCAACCAGAGCTTTCACGTTCCGGGGCTGCTGCTTTGAGGGTAATGAAAAAACATCGTTCATCACGCCAGCTTTCATTCATGCTATTTTCTGCAGAAATAGCTTCTTCTCTGTCTTCTTCACTGGAATATATACGTTCAGCCTCTGATGACGCCATCATTTATATGGCTTACTTCAATCCTGTACTGGAGAAGATGCTCATGGATTTCGGGCGTGTAGAAGAGAAATCTCCAGAAGATATACTTGTAAGCACAGAGGGAAAAACTCGCTTCATTGTACTTTCTTCTGTTGAAATAATTCCGTCTCTTCGCCGTGTGAAACGCTTTTCTTCTGTTCCTGTCCTTGTTGTGAAAGACTCCTTTACAGAAGAGGATATTGCTGCAATTGAAGATGTTCCAGGTGTCATTATTGCAAATACAGAGATACTCGAGGCCCCTGCATTCACAGAACGTCTCGTTTCCATACTTGCAGGAAGCGGTATCCTGCCTCCTCTGACAGGCTCTCTTGTAAAACATGCAATTGCTTTCCTGAACAGAAGGCTTTCAAAACCGATTTCACGCTGGCAGATTGCCGAGAGCGTGAATATCAGCGAGGATTATCTGACAAGAATCTTCAGGCGTGAAATGGGCCTTTCTCCATGGGATTATCTCACAAGATGCAGAGTGGGTGTGGCATCGGATCTTCTCAGAAGAACAGGTGCCCCTCTTTCTGAAATAGCTCAGGCCTCCGGCTTCCAGGATCAGGCATATTTCAATCGTGTCTTCAGAAGAATCAAAGGATGCACACCAGGACACTACAGGCAATCTGTATAAAATCCTTTCCAAAATTTTTGCCCTCCCTATGAAATAATCCCTTGACAATTTTCTACTGGGGGGGGTAGAGTAGTTGCAGATAAACTAAGGAGAGGATTGAGATATGAGAAAGAAATCAATTCTTATGGTGTGCATTTCTGCACTCATAGCTCTTGCTGTGTTTGTGGGATGTGATAATGCACCGGTATATCCGGCATGGCCAACTGGTGGATATGTTTCACAGGTTGGAGATGTTCTCAATGGGCAGGCTTTCGATGCTTCAAAGTTCCAGGTAGTTGCTACATACCTTGACAATAGCAAGAAGGTAATCGATGCTTCTGTTGTTTTTGAAGATGTCGACAAATCTGGAAATGTAACGGCAGGTGATACGGTTTCTTCTACAGTAGGAACAGACTATTATGGAAGCCTAGTTACTGCAACTGGAACTGTATCTGTATACAACATCGACAGTATTGATTTTACAGTTGCTGAAGGTGTTGATTACACTAGTCTTGAAGCAGGTGACTTGGCAGTAACTGCAAATTACTACAACGGAAAAGGTGAACTCGCAGCGATGCCACTTTCAAGCACAGAATATACAGTTTCTGTAAGTTCTGAGGCTGGTGAAGAAGATACAACAGTTTACACAATCACAGTCACAACAAGTGTTGGTGGAAACGTTAAGAGTTCTGAAAAAGTATCTGTTGCTAATGAACCAGAAGTTCTTGGAACAATTGTTGGAATTACAACAATTACACCAAATAACTATTCTGTACCAGGATTCCTTTATGATGAGCTTCCTGCAATTGATGCTTCGAAGTTCAGAATTGGTGTTCTTCTTGAAGATGGAGATGCTACTTCTGGAACAGTTGACGGTGATACAATCGAAGGTCTTGAACTTGCATTTGTTGATCAGACAACAGGTGCTGTTCTTGATAAGGCTCTTGATGAGTATGATTTCAGAAATGCAACTGACATTGGTGTAAGAGCTACATTCGAAGGCAAATCTATTTATACAGCAGATGCAATTACAGTCGATAAGGCAACTCTTACTGTTGAGTACAAGGGTGCTGGAATTGCAGAGAATGCAACACTTCCTGAGATTATTCCTGCAGATTACCGTGTTCTTCTTACTGTTGGTAGTAATAAGGCTGTTGACATCACAGAAGAAGCAAATCTTTACTATGCTGAGGGAGATTGGACAGCAACAACTGACAAGACAATGACAGCAGATGGAATTTTTGTAGTTGCTTCTTACATGGGAATCCGCAATTCTACAAAGATTAAAGCAGGTGAGGCAGCCCCTGTAACTGTTGAATCTGTTGAGTTTACAATGGCAAAGGACTGGGCAGCTCCTGCAAAGCAGTACTACAAAGCACTTCCGCCAATTGAGGTATCTGATGTTGCTAATGTTGTTGTGACAAAGAGTGATGGAACTGTAAATGAATACTCATCAATTGTTGGTAACGATTCATTTGGTATTGCTTTCTATACAGCAGAAGGCGTAGAACTTACTGGCAAGTCAGGAGATAATGGTTTTGATACTCTTGTTAATGCGGATTCTATTCTTGTTGGTCTCCAGCTTGGTGATGAAGTATTCTATCAGGAATATGACCTTACAACAGCTGTAGCAGAAGATGTTGAGCTGTATGCTGATTATGGTGACGTTGCATACTATGGAGCACCTGTAGACTGGACAATTAAGCTCGTAAATAATGATGGCGTTGTTGATCCGGATTACCAGGGTGCATACACAGCATATGTTGTTGCAAATTCCAAGGCTACAAAGACGGATCTCCCTGCAACACTTTCTACTGAAGCTTCCTATAAGGTAGCAGTTGCTCTTAATGGTACTCTTAAAGAGTCTGACGATGTAACCCTTAAGGCTGGTAGCGAGTGGTATGAACTTGATAGTAATTTTGCTGTAACATATACAGGCGATAAGATTTACATCGATGATGACCTTAACATTACTAAGACATCTTTTGATGTAACAGGTTATACATACCATGGAACAAAGACAGAAGAAGCGGCAAAACTTTCTGCTGATTCTGTAACCTTTGTTACAGGAGAGACAGTTTCTGCTACAAATACTGTATATGTAACTGTTAAATATATTGGAAAAGATCTGGAGTCACACAGTGAAGTAGTTGCAGTGTCTGTTAATGGTACTTCTTGGGGTGAAGCACCAACGGCTACTCTTGTTTGGGCAGAAACAGAATCAAATGTAACTAGTATTCCAGCTGGAACCTATAATGTTTCTGACTTCATTGTAAAAGGATATGTAGAACATGGAGATTCTCCTGTAACCCTTATTGTAAAGCCACAGAATGGTTCTGAGGTTGCTGCAGGAACATTTACAGTCAATCAATACGAAACTGTAACATTCTCATATAGTTATGTTGGAAAGAGTGGAGAAGTTGGTCCTGTAACTTTGGAGACATTTACTGCAGCAGCACCAGCCGCAGCAAACTAAGGAACTCTCTTTCGAGGGAAAGCTGGGAAACCAGTAATGTACTGTTCCGGATTCTTCTGGATCCGGGGCAGGTACTATCTTTCTAGGAGGACACTATGGAAGAAAGAGTCCAGTCCCTCCGGAAAAACAGGGTTCCAAATGAAAAGCGCCGAGAGTGCTTAGAGCTCTTTGAGCAGGGATACGGATACAAAAAGACGGCGCAACTTGCAGGACTGAATACGTATACAGTCCGAGAGTACAGGCGCAGGTTTGCACAGGGCGACAGGTCCTGGGCAGATCGGGGCGGGTCTATATCCGCTCGATGAAATAGGTCGAAGAGAGAATAGATCTCTTCCAAAGTTTATTTATCTGTTGGTCTCGTCTGAAACATGGCGAGGCCTTCTTTTTGAATCTTTTACTAATATATTTGAAGTCTGAATTGTACAATGACTGGTTTGGATTGTTCTTATTTCTGCCCTTAGACTGAAAATACGAGGTAGACACATGGAAAAAGGACAGACAACGGCTGTTACTGCTGAAAAGAAAAAGCAGAAGAGCAAGCTGTCTCGTGAAATTGCGAGACATCGCTCAGTTTATCTATTAGCTCTCATTCCTATGATTTACTACATCATCTTCAAGTATGTTCCAATCTGGAACGCACAGATTGCTTTTAAGGACTTCAAGGCTGTGCAGGGTGTTGTAGGTTCAGCATGGATCGGATTTGAGAACTTCAAAGAATTCTTCAATTCATTCTATTTCTGGTCCCTTCTGAGAAATACGATAATGTATTCTGTTGGAAAGCTTTTGATATCACTGCCGCTTTCCATTCTTCTTGCTATTGCTATTTATGAATGTACACGTCCTGTGTTGAGGAAAATCGTTCAGACTCTTGCATATCTTCCACACTTCCTCTCCTGGGTTATCATGTATGGTATCCTTCTTACGCTTCTGGCACCTGGTGATGGTGTTTTCAACGACATTCTCAAGATGTTTGGAGGAAATTCAATCGACTTCCTTTCAAATACAAAAGCATTCCCTTGGGTTGTTCTTTTTTCTGATGCCTGGAAGGAAATGGGATGGTCTGCAATCATCTTCATCGCTGCTCTGATGGGAATTGACGTATCTCTTTTCGAAGCTGCAATGGTTGAAGGTGCAAACAGCTGGCAGAGAGTAAGATATATAACGCTTCCTTCCATTCTGCCTGTTATCGTCACTGTTCTCATTCTTAAGCTCGGAACAATCCTCGATGCAGGATTCAACCAGATCTTCATGCTCTATTCGCCTCAGGTTTATTCCGTTGCGGATATCATCGATACATGGGTATACAGACAAGGTCTTCTGGAGTTCAAGTTCGGTCTTGCTACTGCTGTTGGTCTTTTCAAAGGTGTATTCGGTATGATTCTCGTCCTCTTTGCCAACTGGATTTCCAAGAAGGTAACAGAGAGTGCGCTGTTCTGAGGAGGGGAGTATGAAAAAGAAAGAAAAACAGCATCTCAAGCCGCAGATGCAGAATTCAAAAGTAAAACTTACAACGGCAGATCATACATTTAATATTATTGTTGATATCTTCATGGTTATCATTCTCATCGCAATAGTTCTGCCTCTCTGGTCTACGATAACCCTCTCTTTCAGGCCAGTAGATTTCATCGGGTCAAATCTCGATGGCATGTTCCTTGCGCCTTGGAAGTGGTCTACTGCTGCTTATGAATCGCTTCTTGGAAATGATGGATTCCTTCTGGCATTCATCAACAGTTTCAAGATTCTCATTGGTGGTGTTGTCTGTGCTCTCGTTCTTACAATACCAATGGCATATGTTCTTTCAGTAAACTCACTTCCTGGAAGAAAAATCATCAACATGATTATTATCATTCCATATGTATTCAACGTTGGAATGATTCCTGCATACCTTCTTGTTAAGGATATTGGGCTCATCAATTCTCTGCCTGCTGTGTTCCTTCCTGGTGCTATTTCAACATACAACTTAATCATCATGAGACAGTTCTTCGTTGGAATCCCTGGAGAACTCAAGGAATCAGCGAGAATCGATGGCTGCTCGGAAATGCAGGTTCTCTTCAGAATAGTTCTGCCTCTTTCAAAGGCAATCGTAATGACAATCGGGCTTTATTATGGAGTTGCATTCTGGAATGACTTCTTCCATGCAATGCTCTACCTCAATAATAGCTATCTCAACCCGCTCCCGATCCTTCTGAGAAACATTCTTATCGGATCTGGAATGAATGAGAACCTTGAGGTTACAGCATTCGCCAATGCACCTATTAATGCAATCAAGGCTGCATCTGTATTTATGAGTGCCATTCCGATGGTCATTGCATATCCGTTTATTCAGAAATACTTTACAAAAGGTACTCTTCTTGGCTCTGTCAAAGGCTGAGCCAGGTGAGATAAAAAGGAGGAAGTATGAAAGCAAAGCGTATTATCGCTGTTTTTCTCATTGCTTTAATGGCAATTCCTATGTTTGCTAGCGGAAGCAGTGAAGCTAAAGCTACAGCAGCAGGTACACCAGAGGATCCAGTAACAATTGAACTGTGGTTTGGTGCAGCTATTACTGAGGCTGGTATGATTCCTGATGATTGGGTGGGGTATGAAATCATCCGCAATGAGCTTGGTATTGATCTCAAGCTTTCAATGCTTCCATCAAGTGAATCTGACCAGGATATGAGAATCCAGGCAACAGGTGCAGGAAACGCTCTTCCTGATATCTTCATGGTTCGCCGCCCTGTTCTTGTAAACCTTGTAAATCAGGGTCTTGTAGCACAGGTTGATGACTGCTTCGAGAAGATGCCTAATCGTACAGCTTTGATTTACGATGATGATGCAATCAGGAATGCAACAATCGACGGACATGTTTATGGATTTGCTTCCCCTGGTGCTATCGCAAAGAATGAAGGTCTCCTGATCAGAAAAGACTGGCTCGATAACCTCGGACTTGAAATTCCTACAACAACAGATGAGCTTCTTGAAGTTCTTCGCGCATTCACATTCGATGATCCGGATGGAAATGGCCTCAATGATACATATGGATATGGCGCATTCGTGGAAACAGATGCAACACTCAAGGGCTATCCGGGATCACGCCTCTGGCCAATCATGGGCGCATTCGGAGTTGAAGGACTTTGGTGCTTCGATGCTCCAAATCAGGGCCTGAGCATCTACAAGCCGGAATTCTATGACTTCATGGTATTCCTCAAGGGTATGTGCGATGAAGGTATCATTGATCCTAACTGGCTTTCCTACAAGAAGGATGATTTCCGCGCCGCATGGAAGCAGGGAAGATTCGGTGTCATGTATGAGCAGAACGCTGCATATGCTGCAGAAGCTAACTATGCTCCATTCGATTCAAACTTCCCAGATGGCGAATGGGTCATCATCGATGCAATAACAGGACCAGATGGACATGCATCAATTGGTGCATATGATATGAACTACAGAATCTATGCTGTTTCTCAGAGAGCAGCAGATGCTGGCAAGCTTGATAAGATCTGTGAACTCCTTGAATGGATGAGCTCTGATGAAGGCTATTACCTCCTCGGCTGGGGACAGGAAGGCGTGAACTATGTATTCGACGAGAATGGTGTTCCTGTAGCTGGCGACCTTGGTGACAATGCTTACACAGGATCGAAGGGACAGGTCTATACACAGCTCAGAAACCTCGTATTCTACAACAGCGATGTCGAGCTTACATCCCGCTATCCGACCTATACATGTGCTGTTTCTGGTAAGGAAATGTCTGCTCTTGTCGCTCTTCGTGAAATGCAGAGCAAGAAGTGGACAAATGCAGTTGGTTCAAGCACACTGCCGACACCAAGTGCTGACGTTCAGAGATTCTATGATCAGAGCCTCGCAGAATTCCTTTCTGGAGCTAAAGAGCTTACACCGGAGAACTGGGCAGCATTCATCGATCAGTTTAACAAGATTGGTGGAGAAGCTTGGAATGCTGAAGGTGTGGCAGCAATGGAAGCCGACGGGCTTGTGCGTGAATAACGCTTAATCAAAACGGCTGCCTTCGGGTGGCCGTATTTTTCGGAGGATGAAATGGATTTACCGCTTTCGCTCAGGATGGCGAAGAGTGTTGAGAGCCGTTACAGGCCGGGCATGATGCTCTGGCATTATGAACATGGTCTTGTACTTTATGCGTCTCTCAGAAGTGCTGAGGTACATGGAGATGCTTCCGTCTATCCTTGGGTCTATTCGATGTATGATAAACTCATAGGGCAGGATGGCAGCATTGCGACATACAGGGAAGGTGAATATAACCTCGATCAGATTAATGCAGGTAAGACTTTATTTGCACTTGCTGACAAAAGCGGAGAGGAAAGGTTTTCACTTGCCGCAGACAGATTGCATCATCAGCTTTTGAATCATCCTAGATGCAAATGCGGAGTTTTCTGGCACAAGGAAATCTATCCTTGGCAGATATGGCTTGATGGCCTTTATATGGAAGGTCCTTTCTCAGCTGAGTATTATCTCCGCCACAATGATATTGTCGGTATTGAGGATATCGTTGAGCAGTTGAAGACTACATACAAGCTTCTTCGCGACCCTGAGACAGGTCTCCTTTATCATGCATATGATGAGTCCAGGGGAATGAAGTGGTCCAATGATGAGACAGGGTGTTCTCCTCATTTCTGGTCACGCGCGATGGGCTGGTATTTGATGGCTGTCCTTGATGTCCTGGATTATCTTCCTGAGAATCATCCGAAACGTGATGAGCTGATTGCAATTGCCATTGAGCTGTCAAATGCAGTTGCTCGTGTGCAGGATGAGAGTGGAATGTGGTGGCAGGTTACTGACGAGGGTTCAAGAAGTGGAAACTATCTTGAAACTTCCGGTTCTTCAATGTTTGCTTATTCTTTCTTCAAAGGTGTCAGAAAAGGATATCTTGAGGCATCTTTCATTGAGAAAGCAGAAAAGGCATTGAATGGTATAAAAGAAAAGTATCTGAGGGAGGATGAGAACGGCAATCTTCACCTTGGTGGAATTTGTTCTGTTGCCGGCCTTGGCGGCAATCCTTATCGCGATGGAAGTTTCAGGTATTACATATCTGAAAGCATCCGAGTTGATGACTTCAAGGGAGTAGGGCCGTTCATCCTGGCTTGTGTTGAAGAGGAAATTCGCAAATAGAACCTCTTTGATGTCTACTTCGGAGCCTTTTGGCTCAGCGGGCTTCGGCCCGCTTTTGTTTTAATCATTCTCCCTGGTTGCTGACCCATTTTCTGACAGGTGAAAGCAGTCTTGTGAATGTTCTTGAGACTGTTCCGACAAGAAGTGCGGCAGCTATTGTTCCTTCCCTTACACCTCCCCAGTTTTTTAGAAAGAGGAACGAAAGGAGCAGTGACAGTGCCACAAGAGAACAGTCAACACAGACTTTCATTGTACTGAACTTTCTGCCTGTAGCCTCCTGAAGTGCAAGCGACAGCCCTTCTGCTGCGAGTGGAATTGTTCCGGAAAGGACTTCAGCACTTACTCCTGCAGCGACAAGCAGTATGCCTATCAGGCAGTAAAACCATGATACGGCATAATTTGAAGGTGCAAGTGTGCTGAGCATCGCATTCGAAAGATCTGTCAGAAGGCCAAATGCGATTGCAAGTGGAAGTTGCAGAAGCTGAACAGGCTTATATTGTTTTCTTAGTATCAGAATCTGCAGCAGAATTAAAATAACATGGAGTATGATTGTGGCACTGCCGACGGAAAGCGGTGTCAGCAAACTTAAAGTATATGGCAGACTAGAAATAGGGGATGTGCCAAGACCTGCCGCTATTGAGAAGGCAATTCCCAATGACATTATCCAGAGCCCTGCTATAAGTATGACAATCCGACGTATCAGAGGATTTTTCATAGCTGTGCTGTATAACAAAACAGCCCAAAAAACAATACTCCATATTGTTCCAACAGTGCTTAGTGTATTTATCAAAAAATATCGAGAAGACTCCATATCTCTATAGAATGGAGATGAATCGTATGGTATACTTCAATTAGCTGC
>CALXYN010000023.1 GCA_944392975.1 uncultured Spirochaetaceae bacterium
GATTGTGCACACGTATATGAAGTTTTAAAATAAAGAGCGGGGGAATAAAGGAGAATAAATGCATTATCTTGTAATCACCACAGGCAGCTGTGGAAATTGCTATATTTTCTCAACTGGCCGGGATTCGATTATCATTGATGATGGTGTCACTTATAAGAAAATCACAGAGAAAATGGCGGAGCATGAGATTCCGCTTGATACAGTCAGAGCACTTTTCCTGACTCATCTGCATCCAGACCATTCGAAAGGTGTTGGTGTGCTGCAAAGAAAACTTGGCATTCCCGTATATGTCTCAAATATATCTGCAGAAAGAAATGAGAGCATCATGGTAAAGCAGAAGATTGAGAAGACACTGATCAGAACATATGACTTTGGGGATACTGTCACTCTTCCAGGGTTTTCAATATATCCATTTCCAACCAGCCATGATTCAGATGGTTCTGCAGGTTATGTATTCTGTGCAGAAGGTATCAATTTCTTTCTCATGACAGATACCGGTATTATTCCTGAAGAGGCATGGGAGCTTGCGCGTTCTGCACGCGTTAAATTCATTGAGTCAAACTATGATGAGGAAATGCTGGAGAATGGAATGTATCCGCAGTTTCTCAAGAATCGGATAAGCGGAAGATATGGACATCTGTCCAACCGGGATGCAATTGAATTTGCAAAAGAGACATCCAGGTTAGGCGACAGTCTTTATTTTGTACACCTGAGCGCAAACAACAACATTCCTGATATCGTCAGAAATCTGGCAAGAAAGGAAATTCCATCTGGAATATTCTGCAAGGTTTGCGAGCGAGGTGAGATGTTTGAGGGGTTTCATGATGGGAAAGAAGAGTAAGATCACAGAAAAGGATTGCCGGCGTATTAAACGAAGTGATGGAATGAGGATGAAAACCGTCAAAGGTTATACGTTTCCTGAATTCATGGAAGCAATATCATCCCGCTATCCAAAGAGAACCTGCTACAAGGTATTCCGTACGGGGGAGGAAAATGATTTAACATATAGTCAGCTTGTATGGTATGCAAGAGCATCTGCCTCGTATCTTCTTTCTCTGGGAATAAATAAGGGTGACCGCATCGCGATTATAGGGGAAAGCTGTCCTGAATGGATGGTGATGTATCTCTCAATCGTATCCATTGGTGCAATTGCTGTTCCGGTTCTTCCGGACTTCCCTTCAAGGGATATGCTTTCAATTCTCCATGACAGCGGTGCAAAAGGTGTTGCAGTAAATACAAAGCATTTTCCGAAACTGGAAGGGGTGGATGATCTTCTTCTTTTCCGGCTTGACGATCTTGTGCATGTCCCTTCACTTCCAGACGGATTTTCGTTTGCGGGGGCTCCGGGATTCTCTCTTATCAAGCAGAAGATAAATGCAAAGGCAATAGATGACTCGAAGCCAGAAGAGATGGATACTGCGTCAATTATCTACACCTCGGGAACAACAGGAACATCGAAAGGAGTGGAGCTGTCGCATATGAATATCCTTCGTTGTGCGGATCTGGCTACTGACGTTTATGTTTCTCTTAAACCTGGGGAGAAGGTCCTCTCTATTCTGCCAATGTCCCATGTATATGAATTTACAATCGGTCAGATTCTTCCATTGATGAAAGGTCTGGAGATAAACTTTCTCGGCCGTCAGCCCGCTGTGTCGATTCTTCTCCCAGCACTTGCTGAAATAAGACCGCATGTAATGCTTTCTGTACCGCTCCTGATAGAGAAAGTATATAAGGCCGCAGTTCTTCCTGTGCTGAAAGGTGAAGACAGAATAGCAAAGCTGGCAAAGAATCCTATCACAAAACCGCTTGTAATGAGGACAATCGGCAGAAAGCTTAAAAAAACGTTTGGACATCGCCTCAAATTCTTCGGTATCGGGGGTGCTCCTCTGGATAGCGAAGTTGAAAGATTCCTCCATGATGCCCATTTCCCTTATGCACTTGGTTATGGTCTTACAGAAACATCTCCGCTTGTTGCTGGCTGTGGTTCCAGCCATAGAGCGCAGAGGCCAGGTTTCATCGGACAGGTAGTTTCAGATGATTCTGTGATCCTGCTTGATAAAAACACGGAAGGAATTGGTGAGATAGCAGTCAAAGGTCCAAATGTCATGAAGGGGTATTACAATAAGCCGGAGCTTACTGCAGAAGTTTTCACAGAGGACGGATATTTCCGTACAGGAGATCTTGGTTATCTTGATAAGAAAGGGCGTCTTGCCATCCGTGGAAGGGTGAAGACCATGATTCTGGGACCGGGTGGAGAGAATATATATCCGGAGATGATTGAAACACTCATCAACAACCTTGATTTTGTAGAGGAGTCCCTTGTAGTTCCTGAGGATGGAGGTCTTCTGGCGCTCATAAAAATCGATATTTCCCTGATGGCAGACAAGATGAAGATTTCTGTACAGGAAGCGCAGAAGGAGGCAGAGAAATATATTGCTTCAATTAGGAAGAATGTTAATTCGCAGCTTTCTGCTTTCTCTAAGATTTCAAGTGTGGAATTGCAGGAAAAACCGTTTGAACGGACGCCTACACAGAAGATTAAGCGTTTCCTTTATCCTGAGAGAAGAAAGAAGGGGGACAAGGACGAGAAAAATGTATAATATCCGGGTATGGATATTATTCAGGACTTAAGAATACGCTCAATAGAACCGCTTTCCTCTCCTCGTGAGATGGAAGAAAAGTGTCCGGTTTCGGCAGAAGAAGCTGAGAGAATCGCCTCATTCAGACGTACTGTGAATGCGATTATCAAGGGGGATGATGACAGGCTTCTTGCAGTAATCGGCCCTTGTTCGATTCATGATACGGTAGCTGCACTGGATTATGCTCGCCGTCTTAAGAAGCTTGCAGATTCGGTTTCAGATGTGTTTTTCATTGTTATGCGCACATATTTCGAGAAACCAAGAACCGCTTTAGGATGGAAGGGGCTCATCATTGATCCTGATATGGACGACAGCGGTAATATAGAAAAGGGACTGATGATTGCCCGTCGTCTCCTTGTGGATATTACGGATATAGGGCTTCCTGTTGGTTGTGAGGTACTGGATCCTATTGTTCCGCAGTATACAGATGAGCTTATGAGCTGGTCATCAATTGGCGCACGTACTACAGAGAGCCAGACACACCGCTCTCTTGCTTCCGGATTATCCGTTGCTGTCGGTTTCAAGAACAGTACTTCTGGTGATCTTACTCCTGCTGTCAATGCTGCTAAAGCTGCCGCCAATCCTGCATCATTTATTGGTGTCGGAAGGGATGGAAAGCTGGCGATTTTCCATTCTGCGGGAAATGATGCAACACACCTCATTCTTCGAGGTGGAGATCAGGGACCAAACTATTACGAAGATGATGTTGAAGAAGCCACAAAAATGATGAAAGCGGCAGGATTGAAACCAAGTATCCTCGTTGACTGCTCACATCAGAATAGCCACAAGGACTTCTCCAGACAGAAGAGAGTCCTCAGGTCTGTCATCGATCAGGTAAGATGGGGAGAGAAGGGAATCCGTGGCTTTATGCTAGAGTCGAATATTGAGGAAGGTTCACAGAAGATTCCTCAGAATCCTGCAGATCTTAGATATGGTGTCTCCGTTACTGATGGTTGCATCGGCTGGGAGGAGACGGAACGGATAATCAAAAACGCTGCCGTTCTTGTCAGAGAAGCAAGAGAACAGGGAGGAAAGGTCGATATTCTATGAAGGTAATAGTCTTTCTTGCAGATGGATTTGAAGAGACAGAGGCATTGTGCCCGGTCGATGTCATGAGAAGAGCAGGCCTGGATGTGATTACAGCAGGTGTTGATGGTGAATTTGTCACATCCTCTCATGGGGTGACAGTAAAAGCAGATACAGTTCTCGATAAAATCGATGGTAAGGAGGTGTTCTCTGCTGCATTCTGTCCAGGAGGCATGCCAGGGAGCGTTAATCTTGCGCAGTCATGGAGAGTCAACGAAATTCTCATAAATACTGCTCAGACGGGAATCGTGGCAGCTATCTGTGCCGCGCCTGCAGTTGTACTTGCTCCACTTGGTCTTCTTAAAGGAAAGAATGCCACTTGCTATCCAGGTTGTGAGAGTTATGCTCCCGATACTGTATTCTCTTCGTCTGGAATAGTTGTTGATGGAAATATTATCACAGGAAAGAGTGCTGGCTGGGCTTTTGATCTTGGCCTTAAGATTGTTGAAATGCTCCTTGATGCAGAGACAGCGGAAAAAGTCCGCCATGCAATCTGCTACAAGGATTAAGCTATCAGTCTGGAGAGAAGGGCCCTGAAACCATGGGCCTTTTTCATAGCCACTGACCTGACAAGATTCCTGTCAAACCTGAAGTTGTTGTTCTCAACTGCATAGAGAGCAGGAAAGAAGGTTTTTGCAAAATCGTGACCGACTGCAATTGAAGCTGCTGAATCATCTTTCAGTGTAGTGACGATTGGAGTGAAGATATTTTCCTCCCATTCTTTTGCGGCTTCTTTGAAAGATAAATCATGTTTGTTGCGATGCTCATGCCTTCTGTAGTTCTGAATGCTTCCGCATAGTGCCATTTCCTCGCCAGGAACAACACCTTTCGTGATTTCTCTAATAAGGGTTCTTTCTTTCTCTGTCATATCCGACTCCTTTAAGAATGAATCCCCTCTCTTTTGTCGGCCATATAATCGTAAAATAGAAAACACTTGTCAATAGAGAATGTGAAAAATCTTAATGAAGTATATGTTAATTCGTTTTAACTGAATAATATGTTTGAATAAAAAAGCGAACTTTTCAGTTCGCACTATATAGTATTGCAATCGTTAGTTGTTTTCCTTTTTCAGCAAATCCCTGATTTCTGTAAGTAGCTGAATATCTGCAGGAGGAGCTGGTGGCGTAGCTTTTGTTTCTTCTTTTTTTGCTGTAGATTCTTTCATCTTGTTGAATGCTTTCACCACAAGAAAGAGTGCAAATGCGATGATGATAAAAGAAATGACAGCATTGATGAAAAGTCCATACCTGATGGCAACTGCCTCTGTTGTTTCTGTTGCTGGTTTGAGAACGATCTGCAGGGCAGAGAAATCTATTCCGCCAATGAGAAGCCCTATGACAGGATTGATGAAATCATTGACGAAGGAATTGACGATTGCTGTGAATGCACCACCTACTGTGATACCAACAGCCATATCGATGACATTTCCTCTTGAAATGAATTTTCTGAACTCTGCAAAGAAACCTTTGTTTTTCATTTGATTTTCTCCTTGATGTGCGGGCAAGTATAATCTAATTAGCTGGCTGTGAATAGACACTAAACAATGTGGAGTGAAAAGTGCAATAATAGGGCAGGAGTTTATATGTATTTTCCAGATGATTACAAACCGCTGCTTGATCAGCATGAGACAGAGAAAGCCATAAAAGATGCAAAGGATACATTTGAACGTTCTCTTTCTGGTGCTTTAAGGCTTTCGAGAGTCACATCTCCTATTTTTGTGCCATTCGGTTCTGGTATCAACGATGATTTGAATGGTGTGGAGAATCCTGTCAGGTTCAGCGTCAAGAACCTCGATGGAGAGAGAATGGAGATAATCCAGTCTCTGGCGAAATGGAAGAGAATGGCTCTTGCAGATTATCATGTGAGGCCAGGGCGGGGTATTTATACGGATATGAATGCGCTTCGGCCTGATGATGATATTGATGCCATTCATTCAATCTATGTTGACCAGTGGGATTGGGAAAAGGTTATGGATGATGATGAGAGAAATCTCGATTATCTGAAAACCGTTGTCTGTGATATCTATAGCGCAATAAAGCGTACCGCATTCCTTCTTGAAGAAGACTATCCGGTTCTGCATGACACGCTTCCTGAAAAAATCACATTTGTCCATACAGAGGAGGCAGCAAGAGAATTCCCGAACCTAACCCCTCAGGAAAGAGAGAGGGAGCTTGCTAAACGTTATGGGGCTATCTTCCTGATTGGAATAGGTTATGGTAATCCTCCGCATTCTGGGCGTGCTCCGGATTATGACGACTGGTCTACGGAGACTGAGAATGGCTATCATGGGCTTAATGGCGATATTATTGTATGGGATACTGTTCGTTCAGATTCTCTCGAGCTTTCAAGCATGGGAATCAGAGTCAGTAAGGACTCCCTTCTCAGACAGCTGGATATCCGTGGGTGTATGGAGCGCAAGAATCTCTACTGGCATAAAAGGCTCCTTAATGGGGAGTATCCACAGACAATCGGAGGAGGTATAGGACAGTCTAGGCTCTGTATGTTCCTCCTTCATAAAGCGCATGTAGGAGAGGTGCAGGCTTCTGTCTGGCAGAAGGAGGCAAGAATGGAAGCTGCTGCAAAAGGATTTGCTCTTCTGTAATTCCTTGTATTTCTAAGAGATAGAATCGGCAGTATTAAAAAATTAAAAAATTACTGCCGATTCTATTGACGAAACTTTCGAAATAGCCTAAATTCTATGGCTGTCGAGCGGTCGTGGTGGAATTGGTAGACACGCTAGCTTGAGGTGCTAGTGGCGAGAGCTGTGCTGGTTCAAGTCCAGTCGACCGCACTCCATAAATCCTTTTGCAAAGAAATGCAAAGGGATTTTTTTTTATCCTTTATGAATGTTGATGCAAGGAAACTTGACAGGCTTATCCTGAAGGTCGGTGGCAGTTGAAAAAGCCGAGGACACGGAAATCCTTGAGTTAAATTTCTGAATCAATTCTCCGTAGACAATAATTTGCAATTTGCTGGAATGTTTCATAATAGAATCAAATAGTACATTCTTTTTCACTAAACATGTTTCTGTCATGATAGAATGCTTTTTCAGAGGTTAAAATGTTTTCAGCAGGAATTGACGCAGGAACTCAGAGCATTAAGGTTGTCATTTATGACAGTGATAGAAAAAGTATAGTTGCTTCGTCTTCTTCGGCATTGGATCTTATTGAAAAAGATGGCGGAGTAAGGGAACAGGAGGCCTCCTGGTGGGTTGAGGCTATTAGAGCGTGTTTCTCTTCTATTGACAGTGAGATCAGAAAGAACATTTCCGTGATTTCAGTTTCGGGTCAGCAGCATGGCTTTGTACCATTGTCTAAAGATGGCAAAGTACTTCATTCTGTAAAGCTCTGGTGTGATACATCTACAGCGATAGAGTGCGGTGAGATAGAATCTGCTTTAGGAGGAAGGGAGGCTGTATCTGCAGGACTTGGTAATCCAATTCTTCCTGGATACACAGCAAGTAAAATCAGATGGCTGTGGAAGAATCACAGAAATCTCTATGATGAGATGGCATATGTTCTTCTTCCTCATGATTATATCAACTGGTATCTTTCCGGAGAGGTTGTAATGGAAAGGGGAGATGCCTCTGGTACAGGGATCCTGAATATCTTTACAGGAAAATGGGATGAGCGTGCAGCAGAGGCTACAGCACCAGGTCTTATTGATAAACTTCCAAAAATTGAGGAAAAACCGTGTATTATCGGAAAGATAAGTAAAGAGAGAGCCGAAGAGTTGGGGCTTCCTGAAAATGTGGCAATTGCATCCGGCGGTGGTGATAACATGATGAGTGCTATCGGAACAGGTGCTGTCGAGGATGGTTTTGTGACAATGAGTCTCGGTACATCAGGTACGCTTTTCTCGTCTTCCTCGCATCCTTTTCATGATGATAAGCTCCGCCTTGCATCTTTCTGTTCAAGTACAGGTGTCTGGCTTCCATTGCTTTGTACAATGAATTGCACAGTAGCCTCAGAGACGCTGAGAAAGCTTTTTGATAAAGATGTCAAAGCGTTTGATGAAGCTGCAGAGCTATCTGGTCCTGGCGCAGGAGGGCTTACAATGCTTCCTTTCTTCAATGGAGAGCGAGTCCCTGATTTTCCTCATGGTGAAGGTGTTCTTATGGGAATGAGACAGAGCAATGTGAATGAGGAGAATATAGCGAGAGCAACACTTGAAGGTGTTACATATGGCTTTATCCTCGGTCTTGATGCCTTCAGGGAGAATGGCCTTGATGTGAAGTCTCTTACACTAACAGGAGGCGGTTCAAAGAGCCGTGTCTGGAGACAGCTTGTTGCGGATATGACATCCTGTCCTGTACGTGTTCCTGTAATAAAAGAGGCAGCAGCATTTGGCGCAGCTCTCCATGGTCTTTGGTGCCTTGAAGGGGGAAAAATTGAGGATCTTGCCAGAGAGCATATATTGTATGATGATTCATTACTTTCATTCCCTGACGTTTCAAAGGCAGATGTTTATAGGCAAGGCTATGAAAAGTGGCTGAAATATACAGAGGCTTTATCTACGTTATTCAGGTGATAAAATGATGAAATACGATAATCCAATTCTCTACGCTGATTACTCTGACCCTGACATTGTTGCCGTTGGGGATGATTTCTATATGGTTGCTTCTTCGTTCACTTATTTTCCTGGGGTTCCTATTCTTCACTCTAAGGATTTAGTGCATTGGGAGATTATCAACTACGCTGTAAAGAGCCTTCCATATGATAAATACAAGCAACCAAGTCATGGTTCAGGTACGTGGGCTCCTGCTATCAGATACCATAATGGTGAATTTTTTATATTCATCCCCCTTGTCGATGAGGGGATATTGGTTGCCCGTTCCAAGGATATCATGGGCGAATTTGAAACGAACATGCTTACTCATACAAAGGGGTGGATTGATCCATGTCCGTTTTGGGATGACGATGGAAAAGCTTATATGGTATTCGCTTTCGCATTCTCCAGAGCTGGAATCAAGAATGTGCTTGCCTTAATTGAGATTTCTCCTGATTGCATGAAAACGATAGGAGATTATTCCATCATCTTTGATGGGAATGTTGTAGCCCATACATCTGAGGGCCCTAAGATGTATAAGAGAAATGGTTATTACTATGTACTCTTTCCTGCAGGCGGGGTTGCTACTGGATGGCAAAGCTGCATTAGAAGCCGGGATATTCATGGGCCCTATGAGTATAAGTGTGTAATGCATCAGGGAAATACTCCTGTAACAGGACCTCATCAGGGTGGATGGGTAACTGCTCCTGATGGTTCAGAATGGTTCCTGCATTTCCGGGATGTGATTGAGCTTGGAAGAATCATCTATCTGGAACCCATGGTTTTTCATGAAGACTGGCCTATTATCGGAGAAGATATAAATGGTGATGGAATAGGTGAACCTGTAGGAACATACAGAATGCCTGTTGAAAATGCTCCTGAATATTCTATAGCAACTTCCGATGAGTTTGATGGTGAAAAACTTGGACTTCAATGGCAGTGGCAGGCAAATCCTGTGGATTCTAATTATACCTTCTCATTGAAATCCAGTTGTCTTTCTCTCAGATGCTTAAGAAATGAAAAGCGTGAGAATCTTCTGTGGTATGCACCGAATGCGCTTACCCAGATTCCTCAGCATGATAGTTTTCAGGCAACGTCATTCGTTACTCTTTCTGGTGATGAGAAAGGGGATGAAGCCGTACTGGGAATGATTGGTCATCTTTACGGATATATCTCGCTCCACTATGACGGAGAAGAGTATTCTGTGCGTATCTATAAAGGTCTTGTATCTGAGAAGACATATGAGGGAATGGCCTCTGAGGAATGTATTGAAGAATACCCTCTGTCCAGCTCTTCCATCTATCTCCGACTGGAATTGAGAAAAGATAAGAACTATCTTCTGTCATTCTCTGTTGATGGTGAACATTATACTGTTGCTTCCAAAGTCTTTCCTTTGGAAAGAGCTACCTGGACGGGAGCTAAGTTCGCAATCTGGTCAGCTAATAAAGAGAATAGGCAATCTGCTGGATATGCCCATTTCGACTTTGTCAGATTTTCATGAATTTCATCAGAAATGCCTTGAGGGTGCTGAAATAAACAGTAGGCTCCCTCAGGTATGATTCTGCATGCCCTGCATCTGGGATAAGCAGCTTCTCCTTTTTTCCATTCTTTGCATTGTAATTTATATCTAGCATGTAGGATCCGACAAAATGATCATCTCCGCCATGAATGAAAAGCATCGGAGTTGCTGATTTCTTCAGCATCTCTACGCTTGAAGCCTGCTGTGGAGTGTATCCTGCAAAGAGCTTTGAAAAGAATGAGAAGAGATTAAGAATCGGGAATGATGGAAGGTGATATATCGCTTTCAGTTCATCGGAGAAGATATCCCAGACGGATGTATAACCACAATCCTCAACAAGCGCTTTTACATTTTCTGGAAGATTCTGTCCAGAGAGCATCATTACAGCTCCGCCTCCCATTGATATCCCATGAACTGTTATTTTGGCTTCTCTGTCCACTTCGAGAATCTTTTTTATCCATAGAATTATGTCATCCTTGTCAAGCCATCCCATTCCAATCCATTTTCCTTCACTCTCTCCATGTGCCCTGTTGTCAGGAAGGAGCGTATTGAATCCCCAGGATGAATAGACTGCTGCAAGATTTCTCATCTGTGTTCTGTCCCCTTTGTACCCATGGACGAGTATTGCGTACATGTGGCTGTTTCCTGCATGGAATTCAGCAATAAGCTTTAGTTTGTCATCGGTTGTGATTTCCCAGATTTCATGAGGGCTTCTTTGCAGAAACTTTTCTGTGAAATCGTCGAAGAAAATGCTGTTTTCCTTGATGATCTCTTTTCTCCTTTCTATCTCTGGGGTGAGCTTTTTCTCACTTTCTGGAATCACCGTGGGATCAAATTCGTCGTTTCTCAAAAGAGCAAACCGAACAAAATAAATTCCAATAAATATGAGAACAAGAATTACAAGCAATAAGAAGATGAGAATAGTCATATCATGATTATCCATAACAGATGGAAATGTGGAAAGTACTAATATTCAGAGGTCGTTATAGGAATTGAAGGGATCAAATTGTCAAAAAAAATCCCGAAGAACAAAGCTTCGGGAATCTAGCGAGAAAGGGACTCGGACCCCTGACCGAGCGGATATGAGCCGCTTGCTCTACCAACTGAGCTATCTCGCCATTATCACACATCAAGTGCAACACAAAGAATTTAGCAGATTCCATTACTCGATGCAATAGGTTTTTCATAGTTTTCGAAGAGAATATCTGTAAAAAATCAGAGTAGGGGACTTTTCAGATTTTCTAATTAATTATCATATTTGAAAGTATTCATTTATCATTTATGCAAAGTACTTCCACATTCCTCAGACTTATCTAGATTATGTATAAGTCCAAATCGTATAATAATCAATTCAGATTTAATTTTCATCTTTGTTTTTATATAAAGCTATGGAATATATTTGTAATAGTAATTTGGAACTTGATTTATATGATTGAATATCTAATAAATACACATATGGTAATACTAATATTTTTATATTGTTATTGTATATTTACTGCTTAGAGAAATAGGATTCTTTATATTTTTTATACTCTTTTTTGTTTATAGCTTATTGTTGCTGTATCGGATAACATTTCTTTCGTGGATGTAAGTGAATTTCTTGAAGGAATAGGGTGTACAGAGTATCGCGATGTGTTCGATTCTTTCGATGCGGATGAAGAGAAAAGACTTTTCTTTTCTGACTTTTCTCGGTTTGTTGAGAATGGTAGGAAGAAGGCGGATCCGGAGTTCTATTTTCTTTCAATATTCTTGCATCTAGGATTCGATTGCCATGAGATTTATAAAGAGAGGAGTATTCCGGATTCTATTTATTTTGCAACTTTTCATGATATCTCAATCTGGGCAAGGTGGTATCACAATCACACAGGAAAAGTTGGAGTGGACAGAATTAACTGGCTTAGAAATCATGTGAATATGCGTCTGTTCAGACTTGGCGAGCTGGAGTTTGAACTCCCTTCTTTTCCTTTGGATGAAATCTGGGAAAAGGCACCCTGTGATAACCCTTTTATCTTTGTTCATGTTCCTGAGGGAGCTTCTTTGAATAAAGCTGAAGAATCCTTTTCATATGCACTTGAATTCTTTTCATATGATAAGGCTACATTTCTTATGCATTCGTGGCTTCTGTCTCCAGAAATTTATAGTATTGCTGATGATTCTTCCCGGATAAAAGCCTTCTCATCTCTTTTTACTCTTATCGGGAGGGAATATGACAGGCAGGCAGAGGAAAGAATCTTTGGTTTTGTGAGCGATGATATGAATTCTTATCCTGTCACATCATCCCTCTCCCGGAAGGTTAAAAGCGCTCTTCTGAGAGGGGAGAATATTTCTTCTGGTTATGGCTATCTTGAGAGATTCAGCCGATAGTATTTCTCAATATTCCAAGACCTTCTATCTCAATCTCGACTATATCACCTTTCTGCATTCCGGAAATACCACCGGGCGTTCCTGTTGATATGACATCTCCTGGAAGAAGAGTCATGACATGGGAGATGTAAGAAATCAGGTACGGGATGGAGAAGATGAGATTCGATGTATTGGATTTCTGCTTAGTCTCTCCGTTTACCCTGCTGGTGATCATCAGCTTTGAGCCATCGACTTCATCTGAAATATAAGGACCAAGAGGCATGAACGTGTCAAAACCCTTGGCAATCGTCCATTGCCCGTTCTTCGGCTGCAGGTCTCTCGCTGTAACATCATTTGCTATTGTGTAGCCAAGAACGTATTCCAGTGCATCTTCTTCGCTGACATTTCTTGCTGTTTTTCCTATGACTACAGCAAGCTCAGCTTCATAATCCAGACGATGACACATATCCGGATAGATTATAGTGCTTTCTGGAGCTGTTACTGACGTTGATGGTTTCAGAAATACGACAGGACTTTCTGGTATTGGAAGTCCGAACTCCTCAGCGTGATCCCTGTAGTTGAGACCTATGCAGACAGCTTTTGAAAACAGTGAGGGAGAAAGAAGTTTCACTTTTTCCTTTTCAATGCATCTCGATGTAATTTCATATTTATCAAATGGTGTTCCGTCCAGAACCTCAATCACTTCATCCTTGAGGATTCCATATCCCTCATTTCCATTATCTTCCAGAAATCTTACATATTTCATGATTGCTCCTTTTTCAGATAAAGCCAGTTGCCTTCATCTTTGAATCCTGTTTTCCTGTAAATTTTTCCGGCTTCTTCATTATTATACCAGAGTGAGAGCATTTTCATCATATTCTCTGTGAATGCAATATCTACTAGTTCTGATAAAACAGCAGTTGCAAACCCCTTATATCTGTAATTGGGATGAGTGACAACACCTGAAACCATTGCATTCTGCCTTTTGTGGTTGCTTATATATGCTCCGGACAAAGCCTTGCCGTTCTCAAAAAGTGCGACTGCTGTAAAGGGATTTTCTCGTGAAAGGAAATCTTCCAGATTTGCTTCATCCTCGACTTTTGAAAATCTGTCTCCGAATCCAGGTACTTCACGATATAGCTTGAAAAGGGACAGAAAATCGTTTCTTGTACGAAGAACCCTGATTCTGTCATCTCTTTCCTGCTTGTGGAAGTTTTCCATGCGGATTGTCATCATTTTTCTGTATTCTGCTTTATAGTCTGTAAAAGATGATAAGATAGGAGTAAGAAGTGAAGCTTTTGCAGAAATTGTCATACTGTTGAAAGATCGTATGACAGCTGCATCCTCTATACTTGTTTCATAGTTGTTTTCTGATGAAATTACCAGTATTGCCGGATACTTTATGATATAAAGACCTCTGTATTGAAAAACCTTCCCGATTCCTGAGGAAAGGGTATCGAGAAGGTCATTCCGGAAAAAAACATCGTTACTGAGTTTTTTTGCTAACTCAGCTATTTCATCATTCTCCAGTTCTTTCATCATATGGCAGTGGCGAATAAAGCGAATCGAAGTAAACCATATCTGTTGAGAGTGTCTTGTCAATTGCAGGCAATGTTTTCCTATAGCTTTCAAGTGTAGTCCACAATCTGAAGAATTCAGGATCGGCAGAGTATGCATTACTGTATATCTCTGCAGCCTCAGCATCCGCTTCTCCCTTGATTCTCTCGCTTTCAGCATAAGCTTCGGAAAGAATTGTCTTCTTCTCGTTTTCGGCCCGGCCTTGCCATGAAAGAAGCTGGCCACGGCCATAGGATCTGTATGCTTCAGCTATCTGGCTGCGTTCTTTAATCATTCTGGAGTAAACACTGTCTGTAAGATCATCGGAGTATCTGATCTGCCTTATGATCACATCCTCCAGTTCAATTCCATAACCCAATGTGAGGGGTGCAGCTTCTGACAACATCATGTCAGAGAGACCATCTCGGCCTATTTTTATCTCTTCCTGCCTCTGTCTTGTATTAGTCAGGGATCTCAGTGTTTCTGCATCCTCCTGATTCTCGAGATCATTGTTTATTTCCTCGCTGTATTCCATGGAGTTTATACGATTCGTGGAACGTACAGCCTCATTGAGATAGTTTTCAGAGATCACGGTCCGGATAGTGGAGTCCAGAAGATCATTCAGTCTGGCAATTCCTCCATCAACGGTTTTCACCGTCATGTAGAAAGTATATGGATCCACAATTCTCCAGCGGGCAGTTGCATCAACCCATATAAACTGATTTTCTTTTGTCGGTATTCTCTGGGCATCTCCATCCCATGAAAGAAGCGTTGAAGGGTAGCGCGTGATACTGTCAATGAAAGGAATACGGAATTTGAGGCCTGCATCTGTTTCGGCATTCACAATACGGCCAAAACGGGTAATAACAACCTGTTCTCCCTCCTTTACCATATAGAAGGGGCCTAGAAGAAGCAGAATTGCAAGCAGTATAACGACGGCGACAATTATGGTGACAAGTTTTTTCATACACTTCCTCCTAACATCTGCAAAGGAAGATAGTTGTCGAGGTTTTTATCAATCAGTGTGATATTACCGTTCCCGTTGTCCAGAACTTCTTCCATTGTTTCGATATAAAGACGCTGGGAAGTTGTTTCCTTGTCTTTCTCATATTCTTCAAGCATTGCTGAGAACCTTGCTGTGTCTCCTTTTGCCATGTTTATACGTTCGGCTGCATATCCTTCGGCCTCAGAGATTATTTTGTCGGCTTCTCCTTGGGCCGCTGGTATTTCCTGGTTATAGTACTGCTTGCCTTCGTTGATGAGAGTGTTCATATCCTGGATGGCCTTGTTTACATCCTCAAAAGCATCCTGCACTTCACCTTCTGGTGGCATTATGTTCTGCAGTTTCACTGCGACAATATCAATACCGGAATCATAATGATCGAAGATTTCCTGCATCGCACTTTGTGCTTCATATTCTATATTCGTTCTTTCGCTTGTCATGATTGCGAGAATCGGCAAGTCTCCGACAAGCTGATTCATCACTGACTGGGAGATATCTCGGATGGTTGTTTCCTGATCGTGGATTGAGAAAAGGTACTTTCTTGGGTCATTTATCCTGTACTGGACAATCCATTCCACATCGACAATGTTCAGATCACCAGTAAGCATCATTGATTCATCAGGAGTGAGAAATGCTCCTGAAAGGGAAGTGCCATATGGATCTGTCCCGCGATATCCGAATGTCAGTGTTTTCACGACCGCTGTTTCGACATTGTAGTTTCTTTCTATGCCAAGCGGAAGTTTCAACTGTAGGCCTGGTCCTACTGTTCTTACGTATTTCCCGAACCTTAGCACAACAGCATTTTCCGTCTGGTCAACGGAAAAGAAGCTTGTTCCTGCAATGGCAATAATCATGATTGCCACGACAATTGCGGCAACCAATTTTGCTGAAATATTGAAGCTCTTTCTGCTTTCCATATGCTGATTGTAACAGAATGGAGCATGCAGGTCGAGAAATTAACCGGGGGAGGGTTGCTGATGACACGTCCTCTGACGTATACTCGGTACTATGAAAAAAAGATTGATTACTTCGGCTTTGCCATATGTCAATAACATTCCGCACCTGGGAAATCTCATGCAGGTGCTTTCTGCGGATGTATTTGCACGTTTCTGCCGGTCAAGAGGCTATGAAACGATGTATATCTGTGGAACGGATGAATATGGAACGGCAAGTGAGACAAGAGCTTTGCAGGAGGGTGTTACTCCACGTGAACTCTGCGACCACTACCACGAAATTCATAAGAACATCTACAAATGGTTCAATATCTCATTTGATTATTTTGGACGTACAAGTACACCATTGCAGACAGAGATAGTTCAGCACATCTTTTCGGAATGTGATAAAAATGGATACATTACAGAAAAGGAGACAGAACAGCTTTTCTGTCCTGATTGCAACCGCTTCCTTGCTGACAGATTTGTATCCGGAACATGTCCTCATTGCGGTTATGATGGTGCACGTGGTGACCAGTGTGAGAAATGTGGAACACTTCTGGATCCGACAGAACTTGTAGATCCAAAATGCTCTGTCTGCGGGGCAACTCCAGTATTGAAGAAGACAAAGAATCTCTACATAAACCTGCCTAAGATTCTTCCGGTGTTCAAGGAGTGGATGGACAAGGCATCTATTGAAGGTTTCTGGGCAAAGAACGCAATTCAGATTACAGCCTCATGGCTTCGTGACGGATTGCAGGAACGCTGTATTACACGCGATCTGAAGTGGGGTATTCCTGTCAACAAACCGGGTTATGAGGATAAAGTATTCTATGTCTGGTTTGATGCGCCTATAGGATATATCTCAATTACTGCCAACAAGACTGAGAATTGGGAGTACTGGTGGCGGGATCCTGAAAATACAGAGCTTTATCAGTTCATAGGAAAGGATAATATTCCATTCCATACTGTTGTCTTCCCCTGTTCGCTTCTTGCCACAAAAGAGAAGTGGACAATGCTCTATCACATGTCTTCGACAGAGTATCTAAACTATGAGGGAGGCAAGTTCTCCAAGAGCAAGGGAATTGGAATTTTCGGCAACGATGTTGAGGAAACAGGAATTCCTGCAGATGTATGGCGCTTCTATATGTTCTACAACAGGCCTGAAAAGTCAGATTTCACATTCATGTGGTCAGATTTCCAGGATAAGGTGAATAAGGAACTTATTGGAAACCTTTCCAACCTCGTTAACCGCACACTTACTTTTGTGAAGAGATTCTACGACGGTCACATTGCTGAAGGAAATCTCGACAACAGTATTGTAGAAGCTGCAAAGGAAAAGGAAAAAATTATCACAGAGGCCCTTGAGAGAGCTGATGAGAGGGATGCTATCAGAGCTATCTTCGAACTTTCAGATATCGGAAACAAGGCATTCCAGGATGGAGAGCCATGGAAGATGAGAAAGGAGAATCCAGAGAGTGCAGAGATGCTTCTGAGAACACTTCTCTATCTCATTAGGGACCTTGCTGTGATGATCACACCTTATATGCCAGAAACCGGTGAGAGAATACTCTCATTCATCGGATCAGAAGGTGCTGACTGGAACACGGTTGGAAGCTTTGCAGGAAATATCGAAGTCAGAAATCCTGAGCTTCTTTTCCAGAAACTTGAGGATGATCGTATTGCAGAACTCAGAGAGCGCTATTCTGGCTCGCAGCAAGAGCGTCTTGAAAGAGAAAAGACAGAAAAAGAAGGAAAGAAAATGGACGACAACAATATTAAGAAAGAGGAAACTGTGAGTCTTTCAGATCAGTTTGCACGCAGGGTTATTCTGAAAGTTTCAAAGATTGTGAAGGTTGAGAAGCATCCAGGTGGAGATAAGCTTTATATTCTTACTCTTGACTGTGGCGAAGAGGAACCAAGGGTAATCGTATCTTCAATTGTTCCTTTCTACAGAGAGGATGAACTTCTTGGACGCAACATCGTACTTGTTTCCAATCTTAAACCGGCTAATTTCCGTGGTGTTAAGAGCCGTGGTATGCTTCTTGCTGCTTCTGATCCGACTGCAGAAGACCTGCATTCAACATGTGAGCTTATCTTTGCTGATGATATCGAGCCGGGAACTGTTATAAAGGCTGAAGGTGAAGGCGAGGTTGAGAAGGTCACAACATACATAAAGCCTGATCATTTCTTCGCTCTTCCGATCAAGACAATCGATGGCTATGTGACTGTTGATGGCAAGAAACTCGGATATGATGGAAAATTTCTCCGTGTTTACAAATATGTCAATGGGAACGTTGGCTAGGAGGCGTCTATGGCCCTAGATATCGATGCAGTACATGTCAGGCTAGCTAAGGCTCAGGGGCAGATTGCAGCTGTTGACCGGATGATATCATCCGGCGACAGCACTGAGCGTATTCTTGTTCAAATCAACGCTGCAAAATCCGCACTTCATAAAGTGGCTTTGCTGGTAGCAGAAGAAGCTGTTGCTGAGATGCTCGGTGATGAGGAAAAAGGCGAGGAGGCCAAAACCATTATCGAACGTTTTTCATCACTTCTTTGATAGCAGTTCTGTTACGGCACTGCGGAATGCAGAACCGCGTTCGAATTCATTTGTGAAATATTCGTTTGCATATGCACCCGGTGATAATAGTATTATCTCCGGGTTATCTCTTGCTCCTCTGTGATCAAGCGCTGTTTCATATGCCATTTCCACTGCCTCGTCCATTTTTTCATATGGTCAATTGAATATTAATCCTTCCCGATTGAGAAATGGAAGGACTTTTTGTGAAAGACTTCCAAAGAGAATAGTAAGAGAAACAGCTTCATCCAAGGGCTGCATGAGCTGTGTAATATCCGTGTTGCTTTTATCCGTTCCACCTACAATCAGATGAACAGGTGTTCCTTTCATTCCCCGCATGGAAAATGCAACTGAAAGAGGAAGTACAGAAGAGGAATCGTTGATGAATGAGATTCCTTTATTCACAGCAACAAGCTCAAGTCTGTTCGGTATGCCTTTGTACCCCCTGAACGCTTTTCCTATGTCTTTTTTCCTGAATCCCAGTGCCCTGATGCATTCCCATGCAAGTTCTGTACCGGCTTTTGCACGGAAAGGATTTGTAAGAGATGGATAACCTTTTACTTTTGCTTTTGGAATGATTCCGGAAAAAAGCATTTTCTCTCTTAGAAAACGGGGGATTATAAGTTTTCTTACCCATGGACCGATGAAAAGAGAACCTTCTGATGTCATGTCCAAGGGAGATGTCGGAATAGGAATCGTATCAGTTATTGCTGCTATATCGATACGTGGCCAGACATAACCAAGAGCCGAAGCTGTATCCTTTATCTGCCACATTGACATCTCGATGATTACAGCATCATAGAGTTTGTCATCATTTTCGATTTCTGAAAGCAGATGAAATGCAGAGTACCCGAGGTTTTCTGAAAATGCAGCTTTCATGCCCAGTGAATTCAATGCATCGGCCAATGCGGAAGCAGTGCTTGTCTTTCCTTTTGAACCGGCAATGACAATACGGTGCATCCTCTCTGTCTTGGGATTTTCAAGGAGTGCTGCAATATCATTGGTGATATGCTTCGCCTTCTTTTTCACGAGGTAAGGAACCGGTACTCCTGGAACCTTGACAACAAGCTCTGCTTTCTCAACAGCATCCATGAGCATATCTTTCGTGACGAAAACAGCTCCCTTCGATTCAAGAAGGTTGATTATCATCCTTTCATTCTCTCTGTTTTCAGAAGAACCGATGATTTCAACACTGTGTCCAAGCTTGAGATAATATTCAGCTGCCTCTGCACCCCCGCCAGAGGACCCAAGGCCTAGGATAAGTACTCTCACATGATTAAGTATAGACAGAAATACTATGACTTGAAAGCAGAAAAACCAACTAGTGCAGTAGTGTAATATGACTAATTGATGAAAAATTGTGAAGCTGCATATTCTTTCCTCTTCAGGCTACTTGACAGCAGAAAACGAAAAAAGCACAATAAACCGGTAATTACAAAATTCCATATGGATAAGGAGCAGCATTGTGCCTTGCGGAAAGAAAAGAAAGAAGCATAAGATAGCAACTCACAAGAGAAAGAAAAGACTCAGAATGAATAGACATAAGAAGAAATAATCTTCTTGCTATCTTGATTGCCACCGGTAGAGATATCGGTGGTTTTTTTGAATTAATATTGTCTCTGCATCTTTCCTGTATCAGCTTATTCTGGTTTCAGAACGGAATCTGGAAGCAATTTTCTAAGAGCCAGTTCTGCCATTTTCGCTCCAAATATTGCAGTAATGTATGGCAGTGATCCCAGCACAAGTCTTTTCCTTCCGTTCTCATCATTCTCAGCATCCGGATCTTCATCTGGCTGGATGTATTTGAAATTGACTTTTTCAGGGGAGAATATACACTCAATGCCTTTTCCGATTCCGTTCTTTCTGAGTCCTGAACGTACTTGTTTTGCAAGAGGGCAGCCCCATGTGTCCATGATGTCTCCTGACCTTATCAGGTAAGAGTCCTTTCTCAGTGCAGCTCCCATTGATGAGATTATTGGAATACTTTCTGTATATGCCTTTGTGAGCAATGCAATTTTGTCCTTTACACTGTCAATGCAGTCCAGAACAATGTCTGTACCCTGAATTAAACTGCAGACATTTTCCTCTGTTAGTCTTTCTGTAATTGAATGGACATTGCAGTTCGGATTTATATCAAGAATACGTTTTTTCATCACCTCTGTTTTCAAACATCCGACAGTTGAATGCAGGGCGATGATCTGCCTGTTTATATTGCTTTCAGAAACAGTATCAAAATCTGCAATTGTTATTTCTCCGATACCACAGCGGACAAGCATTTCAATGGCATAACCGCCGACAGCACCAGCTCCTGCGACAAAGACCTTTTTCTCTGATAGTTTATTTACGTTGTTTTCTCCTATGAATCTGGCGATTCTCTGAAACTGCTTATCCATGTAGAAGCTCCTTCATGATTTCTTCTGTCCTTTTTCCTGTATCGAGACCAGTAAGTGCCATAAGATGGTGATTCCATTTCTCAAGTTCATTCATTTCCTTTTCTCCTGTCAGCATGTCTGTCTCGGTTACGAAGGGGAGTGTGAGAAGTGATGAGAAGTGCTTTGTGTTTACTGCACGAGGAGAGAGGGAAATAATTCCACCAAGTCTGATGAATTCCTCCGCAGTTTCCCTAGAACCAGTGAACCCATGGATCATGAACTGATGAATGTCCATTTCTTTTATGATCTCAAGCACTTTTCCATACTCTCTCACAATATGAATAACAGCTATTTTGTCATATTCCCTGGCTATCGATAATGCTTTCCTGAAGATATGCTCCTGTCTCTCCATATCCGACCACCTTCTGTCGAGACCTATTTCTCCGATATGGAATCCATTTGCTGCCGCTCTCTCCATGATTGAGAAATCAGGGGGTGTACTGCTTTCTGGAAGTGTTCCTATTGCCTTATACCTAAATGGGCATAGGTTGTCATAATCAGAAGTGCTTGCAGAACAGACAAATGCATTGTCGATAATTGCTTCTGGATGAGCATGTGCATCAAACATAATCTTATATATACAACGATGAAGGCTGGAATGTCAGTAAAAGAAATCCTGCGCCGTAAAGCGCAGGATCAGCTGAAGAGTATTCTTTCTTATCTGTATTGGCGGCCGATTGCGACATTTTCCTCATCAATTCTCAGCGTGTATTCCGAGAAATGGTAATGGTCGTCATCATCACCAATAATGGAGCCATTGAAATAAATTGAATGGGCCTCTCCGTTTACAGTGTATTGACCCTCAATGGTCCCTTTGAAAGAAAAGTAGTCATCGTCCCACTTTTCACCTTCGTTTATCGTTGCATTAATTCTGACTTCTGACAGATTGATGTAAAGATGGTCATCAAGCTCGCTGAATCCCTTTATTGTTATATTTGCAACTGCGGTTTCATCATCTTCTCTTCTTGACAGATTGAAACTGCCATTTACCTCTCCGCCAAAAGGAAGAGGAAGTGCGTTGATTTTGACATCAGCTCCTATGACTTCGGTATCGTCATCGCCCCTTTCCTCGTAGCCAACTGTAACGGATCCAGTAAGCCATGGATTATTGATGATGTCATAATTTCCGGGACGTCTGTCTTCATATTTGTCTTCCAGCCAGTCCTCAAGAATTCCGTCATTCAGTTCATCGAGAGCCTCATCCATTCCCTTTAAAAATGCTCCAAATGCCTCTCTCTGGATTTTTGTCATTGTCTTCTTGATTTCTTCTTCAACCGGTTTGTCATTGATTGTTGCTTCCGTGCCTGATTGGGATGAGGTGAGACTGAATCTGAGTTCCTGTCCCGTTCCCTTTACTTTCATTGTCAATTCTGCATTCAGGACAGTGCCGTTCTCATCTATTTCAAAATTTCCTGTTATGACAGTTCCATCATCTGCAGTGAAGGATTTGACTTCATATTTATTTGTAGCTATTTCCGTTACTCCTGCAGCATTTTTTTCTGCAGCGGAAACAGCTTCTGACATTGCCATTACAGCAGATGTGGCTACGGTCGTTTCTCCTGATGAAGAGGGAGTCTGTGAACAGCTTGTGAAAAGAAGTGCCATAAGGAGTAACCCTACGGCAGCAAAGATTGTTTGTTGTCGTTTCATTGTTTTTCTCCTTTCTGTGGTGATTATCGCATTGCAAAGCGGAAATGGCATTGCGAAAAACCGAACATTTCTCTCAGTTTTCCTTACATTTCCTTATGTTACAGAAAAGTATTGACTTTAAGAGCTTCAAATGGTATAAACCATTGACCTCTTTATCCGGGCGTATGTCCGGATCGATTCTAAAGACCACAAGGAGGAACCATGATCCAGAATTATGAGTTCACAGTCATCTTCGATGCAGACGAAGAGAAGACAAAGTCAGGCCTCGAACTTGTGAAGAGCACATTCGAGCGCAACGGCGTTGAGATTACAAAAGAAGAAGATCTCGGTGTCAAGACACTTGCTTACGTTATCAGGAAGCAGGAGAAGGGCCACTATGTCTACTTTGAGCTTAAGGCTGATACAGCTACAATCGCAAAGATGAACAATGTATTCCAGCTTTCCACGCTCGTTCTCAAGTTCCTGTTCGTTAATCCGGAAAGGAAGTAAAATCGCTTATGGCTACTGATATCAATTCAGTCGTTCTTGTCGGACGTCTGACCCGCGATGCAATGCTCAGGTACTCTTCATCAGGAGCAGGATTTCTGTCGTTTACAGTTGCCGTCAACAGGTCAAAGAGGAACGCTGACGGTTCGTGGACTGACGAACCATCCTTCATTGATTGTGTTTATTTCGGACAGAATTCTCAGTCAATCAGCCAGTATCTTGTGAAGGGCAAGCAGGTTGCAGTGCAGGGAGAACTAAGACAGAGCAAATGGGAGACCGATGGACAGCAGAGGTCCAAGCTGGATGTCGTAGTCAATACTCTATCCCTGCTTTCCGGTGGAAATCAGGGGCAGACTACTGGTGGTAATTTCTCCAGCCAGTATTCACAGCGTCCCCAGAATCCAATGAGAGACAACGTGCAGAGTGCACCGGTCTCTCCGGTTCCGGGACCAGGTCCAGAGTCATTTGAAGATGACTCGATTCCATTCTGATTAGGAGTCAAAAATGCACGAAGATAAGGATTTCGCAGAGAAAGATGGTGCCCTCAAGGATAGAAAGATGGGGGCTAGAAAGGTTGGTTTCAAGAAGAAGGTCTGTAAGTTCTGCCAGGGTGCAGCACCAGCTGATTACAAGAACCCAGACATGCTTCGCCGCTACATCACAGAGCGTGGCAAGATTCTTCCTGCTCGCATAACTGGTACATGTGCAAAGCACCAGAGAGCGCTCAACAGGGAAATTAAGAGAGCAAGAGTTCTTGCATACCTTCCTTTCGAGAAGAAGTGATGAAGTATGATGGATAACAGATTGAGGGTAGCTGGAGAAGCTTTCCTGCTTCTCTTGTTGAGTTTAGTGATGTCTGAAGTCGGTTTGGCTTCACTTATTGCGGTAACTCCTCTTCTGTTCTTCTCCATCAGACATGGCAGGATTGGTGCATCCATATTGATTGCTGGCGCCTTTATCCTGGAACTTGTCATTGCAGGTTTCAGGGGAGGGGCATTTGGTGCTGGTAAGCTTGGAGCAGCAGTCCTGATGATTGAAATGTTTATTCCTCTGTCGCTGTCAGCGGCGGGAATAGTATGGCTCAGCACTAAAGGAATGAGCGTCATGAAGCGGCTTTTTATGACGCTTTTGCCATCGCTTGTTCTTGCGCTTGCCTGTGTTGCGTTCTTTTATTCTGATAGGGCGCTCCTCACTGACTTGCAATTGTTATTTGAGGATGCGTTTGTTGCTCTGGTAGGGCCTGTACTTGAATTGATTCTGCCTGGAGTCGATATGTCCTTGATAGCATATGTCGCGCTCCTGTCAGTAGTCTCTCTGGTACTTCCTGTTATCCTTTGTGGCATCTGTGCTAGCTGTTTCATATATGAAACTGTCTTGCATTCAAGAGAAAGCGACTGGGAAGAGAAGGTCATGTGTCTGGAGTATAATCCGGATGCGGTCTGGGGTTTCATAGTCTCATGGGCTCTGGTTCTTCTTCTCCGCTTTGTATCAGCACCCCTGCTGCTGGAAATAGCAGTATTGAACGTAGCTGGCATCTGGACTGTAGTTTATGCAGTACAGGGTTTCTCCGTTGTCTTTGCAAGACTTCGCAGACGCAGTGCGGCAATGAGAAGTATGACCCTTCTCATTATTGTTATTGTGTTGACCGTACTTCTTCCGGGAATAAATTTTATAATTCTCATAGGACTGCCTCTCATAGGAGTTCTTGAGAGTTTCTTCGATCTGAAGAAACTAGGAGGAATCGATTATGAAAATCATTCTTAACCAGGATGTTGTACATCTCGGAGAAGAGGGAGACGTTGTAGAAGTAAAGGACGGATATGCCCGCAACTATCTTCTTCCTACAAAGGCTGCTGTAATCTATAACAAGTCAAATGCAGCTCTTTTTAAGTCACGTGCTGCTGCAATTGAGAAGAGAAAGGCAGAGAAGAGAGCAGCATCTGCATCTCTTAAGGAGAGACTCGACAACGTATCTCTTTCAATCGTCGTTCCAGCAGGTGAATCTGGAAAGCTTTTTGGTTCTGTTACATCCACAATGGTTCAGACAGAGTTGCAGAAGCTTGGCTTCGAGATTGAGAAGAAGAAGATCGAGGTCGCAACTCATGCTATCAAGATGACAGGAACATATACAGTTGTTGTTCATCTTTATGAGAATGACCTTTCTCACATCAAGCTTGTTGTAATGTCTGAGGCTGAGAAGATTGCTGCAGATAAGGCAAAGGCTGAGGCTGAAGCAAAAGCAGCTGCAGAGAAAAAGGCTGCAGAGGAAGCTGCCGCTGCAGAAGCTGCAGCAGCAGAAGAAGCAGCAGAGGCAGAGACAACAGCTGAAGCTGAGACAGAAACAGCAGAGAACAACTGAGGTTGACTTTGTTCAATTGCCCTTGCTTTATCCTGGCAAGGGCTTTTTTCATTTTACAAGGGCTGAGATTTTCATTGCTTGCCCTGTGGGTACAACTGTATTCTATGCTATAATCCATTCGCTTGGAGATTTATATGAGAACGCTACCACATAATGATGAGGCTGAGAAAGCTATACTCGGTGCACTCCTGATGAGGGAGGATGCCTATGATACAGTTTCTGAAAAGCTTGATGCCGCTGATTTCTATCAGCCGATGAATGGTGTCATTTTCTCTGCCATCACCAAAATGAAGGAAACTTCTAATCAGGCAATTGATTTCATTACTCTCATAGATTTCCTGAAAAAGGAAGGTTCTCTCGATAAAGCTGGAGGAATTGCCTACATTGCTTCACTCACGGAATCTGTGAATGTCACATCTAATGTAGAGCAGTATGCGGCAATCGTAAAGGAGATGTCTATCCGGCGTGCAGTTCTTTCAATGAGTACCTCATTTTCTGAGAAAGCAATGGATGCGACTGCGGATATCCTTTCTGTTCTGGATCAAGGCCAGAGCGAAATGCTGCAGCTTTCTCTCACTGGCTCTACGGCAGAAACCGATTATTCCATTTCCTCTGCTGTCAGTTCTGTTGTCGACAGGATCATCAAGAAAATGGATGGCACACTTGCCGATGATTCAGTTCCTTCCGGTTTTGATATCCTTGATAAATATACAAACGGAGGTTTTAAACCGCAGGACTACATAGTTGTCGCGGCGCGTCCATCAATCGGTAAGACAGCTTTCGGTGTTTCCATGATCCGTAACATGATCCGCGATACAGACAGAGAGCAGCGTGTTGCCTTCTTTTCTCTGGAAATGCCTGCAAGTCAGATTACAGAACGTCTTCTGGCAAATATTTCCCATGTCAATCTACGTAATATCGCACAGGCCGATCTTTCTTCAGAAGATTCGTTTGAGCGTGTGATGAATGCTGCAGATATCCTTTTTTCAAAGAAACTTTACATCATTGATGTTCCGAATATCAGGCTGAATGAACTGAGGGCAAAGGCTAGGGCATTGAAGAGAGAGAAGGATATTACAGTTCTGATGATTGATTACATCGGCCTCATTGATCCGGGGCTGGGGCCGCAGACTCCTCGCCATGAAGTCATTGCTACTGTTTCCCGCTCTCTTAAAAGCCTCGCACGAGAACTGAAGATACCAATCATTGTTCTTTGCCAGGTTTCGAGAGACAGCGAGGAGAAAGCTCCTATACTTTCCAATCTCCGCGATTCAGGATCTATCGAGCAGGATGCTGATGTGGTAATGTTCCTCCATAGAAAGAGAATCCTTTCGGAGGAAGAGAAACAGAGGAATGCTAAAGACATCGAGGGCAGGGCAACGCTGCAGGTTACGAAGGTAATAGTTGCTAAACAGCGTAATGGAGAGACAGGGGAGTTCAAAGTCGGTTACAACGCTGCTACAACGTCGTTTGAACAGGTTGTGCAGACTGCGGATTTCATTGAGCCTATGCCACCGGAAAAACGCGGTTATGAGAAGAAATAGGCTTTGATGTCGAGACTGTACATAGCGATTATGATTATCAAAGCCAGAACCATACCAATCAGCTGAAGTATTATATATGCCCTTGGAGATAGTTCTCTGCATTTTATCATCTCAATGATGTTTATAAGCATCTGGCCTCCATCGAATGTCGGAATGGGCAGCATATTTCCAACCGATATTGACAATGAGACCATGGCAAGAAGCATCAGAACCGTCCTTACTCCGCTTGTTCCGCTTGCAGAAAAGGCAAGGGCAGTTATTCCTCCTATGCTTTCTGCAGCTTTTACAGGGCCTGTTATAACTGTCATTGCATCTTCTATATGCAGTGTTATGAAAGCACCTAGCGCATTCAATGCAGCTGCGGACATTTCCGTAGCTCTCTTCAGGCCATAGGAGAATGGTTGATTGCTCTCTGCGCTTCTTCGCAGATTGCTGTACCAGGCAAATGGCAGATATCCATTCTCTATTCTTCTTTGCAGCAGTTCACCGTTCCTGTCGATTACAAGCATAAATGACGGTTTGTTGATCGCATAAAGGTCGAGAGTATATTCAATTTCCTTTCCGTCTGCTTCAACTATTCTGTCTCCAGGAAGAAAATCTGGAGACAATGATCTTCCTACAACCGGTTCCTGCAGATTCGTGATTCCATAAACAGCACCAGTTTCAGTTTCTGTAGGGATCAGCTCTGTACTTACATTTTCTCCATTTCTAAGTACACATAGCGGTATGATTTCTCCCTGATGCAATTTTATGTAATCCTCCGCATCCTGCCAGTCCTTGAATGTATAATCACCGGAAGAAAGCAGTTTGTCGCCTTTTTCTATTCCGTTTTGCCGTATGTTCTCTCCGAAAATACAGCTGTATTCTGCTATCGGGGTGACTATTGCAGGATCAGAAAGGCGTTCGACAGGAATCATTGCAGAGAGACTGAGCATCAACACACCGATTATGAAGTTCGTAAGAGGTCCTGCAAGATAGATGAGAAAACGGGCAAGGGGTGTTGTTCCAAAATACGAACCGGCCTCTGATTTGTTCATGCTTTTGGCATCATCCTTTAGAGCTTTCATCAGATCAAGGGAACCCTTCATCCTGCAGTATCCGCCGAAAGGAATCAATGAAATCCGGTACTCCGTTGTTCGTCCATAGAACGAGAAAAGCCGTGGTCCCATTCCATAGGAAAGTACCTCCACGTCGACCTTCATCAGTCGTGCTGCTATAAAATGACCTAGTTCATGCAGAAAGAGGACGATACCGATTCCAATCAGGCCGATAATCATGTACAGGAGGTAAATCAGCATAGTGCCTCTGCTTTCTTTCTTGCTTCCCTGTCGATCTCAAGGATTTCTTCAAATGAAGAAGGTTCTGAAAGTGTAAATGATGATGAAAGCACTTCAGTTGTTATTTCATGGATTCTATTGAAGGAAATCCGTCCATCAAGGAACGCATTGACGGCACATTCATCGGCACGCGTATATGCAATCCTGTATCCTCCGCCAAGTTTTAGAGCTTCATAGGCGAGTGAAAGCATTGGAAAATGATTTCTATCCCAGCCTTCAAATGAAAGGTTGAAAGCTGAAGAGAAAGGCAGAGCCGCTGTAAGTCTTTTCGGGCTGTTTCCTTCTCCTGTGATTGCCATCACAATCGGGAGTGTCATATCAGGAGGAGAGAGCAGAGCATATACAGCACCTTCTGAGGTTTCTATCATGGAGTGAACGATGGATTGACGGTGAATAGTCACATCAATTTTGTCAGGAGGAAAACCGAATAGAAGCGAAGCCTCCATCACTTCCAGCCCTTTATTTGCAAGTGTTGCACTGTCAACAGTGATCTTTTTCCCCATTTTCCATGTTGGATGGCAAAGAGCTTCTTTGACTGTTACATTGGATGTATCTTTTCTGTCAACAAAAGGACCTCCTGAGGCTGTTATTATCAGACGGGAAGCCTTTTTCCCCTGCAGAAGGTGATAGATAGCACTGTGCTCGCTATCAACCGGGATAATCCGGACATTGTTTCTTTTTGCTTCATTGAGCATGAAGCTGCCACCCATCACAACAGATTCTTTATTGGCAAGCGCTATATCCCTTCCCTTTGAAATTGCAGTAAGCGTTGCTGGCAGTCCTGAAGAACCTGCAATGGCATTGAGTATTATATCTGGGGAAGTTTTATCAATGAACTCGGATAGACGTCTTGTATCATTACCGTTGAGATAACAGAACTCTGAATTGAAATCGCTTGCAAGCTTTTCAAGAGAAGGGGATGTTGCTGCTGTCAGTCCAGCTATCTTCACGTCAGGCATCAGACCGTTTCTGAATGCCTTAAGACATGTGCTGCCTATTGAACCAGTCGCTCCAAGTATCAGAAGTCTTATCATATACCAAGGAATACAGTCAGAATCGCAACATATACAGGTGCTGCCATGACGACGGAATCGACTGAATCAAGTACACCGCCTCTTCCTGGTATTATATTCCCTGAATCCTTAACTTCTGCACATCTCTTGAAAGAAGACTCGATGAGGTCTCCTGTAGCAGCTAATGCAGCAGTAATTCCTCCAAGAAGGAATCCTTCAAAAAGCGAGTATGTGAATATTTCAGGGAAGATGTATGCTGAAAGCAGGCCGAACAATGCAGGTACAAGAAGACCTCCGATAAAACCGGCCACGGATTTGTTCGGACTTACTTTTATGATTCCTTTATTGTTTTTCCCGAAAGCAATGCCGAAGAAATAGGCAAAGGTATCTGAACCGAATACAAGCAGGAAGAAGAACAGAATGAACCATGCTGAATGTTCGATGAATGCAATTCTGATGACAAAAGAAGCAAAGAGGCCAGGGTAGATGATGTTAAGCACTGTTTTGCTGTTTCTTTCCCACGTGCCATGGAAACTGTCTTTTGCTCCTGTGAATATCTCAAGAAACATTGTAAGTCCCATCAGGAACATCAATGTATAGAACGTTAGCTCCAAATCAGGGAAATAGCGGAACTGAACATACTGCGCCAGTGGCAGCAAAGCTCCAGCATATGATGTAAACGGAAGTTTCTCTTCATCTTTTGAAAGCAATGATCGCATTTCAAGAGAGCCGAGGAGGGTGATTACCGTAATCGTGAGACAGAAGACTAAATGGTCTAAAAAGGGTAGAAAAACAACGATGATAATCAGTGTGGGGACAGCAATCACTGCTGTCAGAATCCTTTTCTTTAGGCTACCCATTTCAAACGCCTCCGAATCTTCTCTGCCTGGATTCAAAATCATTTAGAATGATTTTTACCATTGATTCATCCCAATCAGGCCAAAGTTTATCATAAAAACCCAATTCTGCATAGCTTGACTGCAAAAGGAGAAAACCTGAAAGTCTCTTTTCTCCAGAAGCCCTGGCAATGAAATCCGGAGGGGGAACTTCTGGATTGTCTACAAGTGACATAACAGTTTTTTCATCAACATGGTCCTGTAGCCTGGCTTTTTCAATCAGTCTTGTAATTTCATCAAGACCACCATAGTTGATTGCAAGCTGCAGCGTCAGTCTTGTTTCATTTTTCGTTTCCTGCCGAGCTTCATCGATGACTTTCAGAACATCGCTAGGAAGCCCTTGCCTGTTTCCGAGATGCAGAATTCGGATACCGTTTTTCTTTGCTGTGGGGATTTCAGCTTTTAATCGGGATGAGAAAAGACCCATGAGGTAGTCTATCTCCTCTCTGGGTCTTTTCCAGTTTTCGGTTGAGAAGCAATAGAGCGTCAGGTATGGTATTGAATTTGAAAGGCATGCGCGGATGACGCGTAGTGCCGCCTTCCCTCCTTCAAGATGACCGGCAGAACGGGGAAGGTTCCGCTTTTCAGCCCATCTCCCGTTGCCGTCCATTATCAGTGCCAGATGCTCAAGCTTCGCCACCTTAGATCTCCATGATCTCCTTCTCCTTAGCTTCTGCAATCTTTGCAATGTCTGCTATGGATGAATCGGTGAGCTTCTGTATTTTCTGCTCTCCTTCTTTCTGCTCGTCCTCGCTGATGTCTCCATTTTTTTGGAGCTTCTTCAGCTCCTCCATGGCGTCACGGCGAATATTGCGGATAGCAACACGTGCATTCTCTGCTGTAGCCTTTGCATTCTTTGCAAGCTCCTTTCTTCTTTCCTCTGTGAGAGGTGGGAATGCTACGCGGATGAGCTTTCCATCATTATTCGGATTGAGTCCAAGCTCTGATTTCTGGATTGCTTTCTCAATAGCAGAAAGCACACTCTTGTCCCATGGCTGAATGACTACAAGCCTTGCCTCAGGCACGCTGATAGAAGCTACCTGAGAAAGGGGAGTCTCCGCACCATAGTAATCAACTTTGATTTTATCGAAGAGCTGAGCTGATGCACGTCCTGTGCGAAGCGAGGCGAATTCCTGTGAGAGGGATTCGACAGACTTCTTCATTCTTGTGCTACAGTTTTCAATAACTGTCTGCATCTCTCCTCCTTAGGCTGATACGCCAGCCTGATAAACCTCATAAGCTGTTATCTGAAGAGAAGCACCATGTGCCTTTCCTGTCTCTGCAAGCATCTGGCTTACAGACTTTGAGTCGTCCTTTACGTAAGCCTGATCAAGGAAGCAGACTTCCTTGTAAAGCTTTGAAAGCTTTCCTCTGACGATGCCCTCTCTGACCTTCTCTGGCTTGGAAGCGAGTTTCTCATCAGCCTCAACCTGCTTGCGGAAGATTCCGAGCTGCTCTTCTTCATACTCCTTGCTTACAGCGTTCTCATCAAGGAACTGTGGCTTGTATGCAGCTGCATGGAGAGCAAGGTTGTGTGCGAGCTCTTCTACATCTGCTTCCTTGAAGATTTCCGGCTTGTCGGACTTGAGCATGACAAGTACTGCAACAGCACCCTCTCCATGGATATATGTGGAAGCATATGAATCTGCTGGAACATCATAGACAGAGAACTTAACAAGGTGCATGTTCTCCTTGATGATTGCGATGAGGGCGTTGACCATCTCCTCAAGCTCTGCGTTGATTTCTGTATATCCTTTCTCAAGGATGACTGTGCAGAGATCATCTCCAAGCTTTGCGAAGTCCTTGTTCTGTGCAACAAAGTCTGTCTCGCAGGAAAGGGAAAGGACAACAGCCTTGCCATTGCCTGCCTTAACGAATACGCGGCCATTCTCAGTTGCTCTGTCCTGGCGCTTTGCTACTGCTGCAAGACCCATTTCCTTGAGGATTTTCTCTGCCTGAGCAAAGTCACCATTAGCCTCGCTGAGAGCCTTCTTGCAGTCCATCATGCCTGCTCCGGTGATGTCTCTGAGCTTCTTTACATCAGATGCGCTGATTGCCATATTCCTCTCCTTAGTTATTGAAATACTCTTCTTCCTCTTCTGCAGCTTCGTCCTCATCCTTTGCGGTTTCGTCTGCGCAAGGTGCGTA